>NZ_JBSQVP010000013.1:0-44716 GCF_055136605.1 Aquaspirillum sp.
CAAGAAGAAGCGTTCCATCACTGCGTTATCCCAGCAATTGCCTTTGCGACTCATACTGCACAGCATACCGTGTTGCTTGAGTAAGGTTTGGTACTCATCACTGGCGTATTGGCTGCCGCGATCCGAGTGCATGATGAGGCTAGAAGGTGGTTTACTGGCTTTGCCTTTCTCATGAGCGGATAGCGACACAACAGCGATTGGTAAGGTGTGTTGAGAAAAATAAACGCATTTTGTTGGAATAGAAATTCCATATCAATGTTTTTTGTATTTTTCTTTGAGTAAAAGATCGCCATGCTGATATTGCAGGCAGATTGATGGATGGCGAGTGTAGTAATTTGTAGTTGAAGATGCTACATTCGTAGCAAATGGAGCTACATTTATGTTGATGGAACTGCTGTTTGGTGCCTATCGCCAACGTGCATTAGGTTTACTGTTGTTGCATCCTGAATCGAGCTATCACGTTAGAGAGATTGCTCGTTTAACTGGAACTTGTGCGGGGACGCTGCATAAGGAGTTGAGCCGCTTGGCGCAAGTGGGGGTATTGCTGCGGCAGCAACGAGGTAATCAGGTTCTTTATCAGGCAAATCGGGCATGTCCTATTTTTCCTGAGTTAGCCAGTTTATTCCGTAAAACCAGTGGTTTAGTGGATATTTTAGCCGACAGCTTACAATCGCTAGGCAGTGAAATTGCTTTTGCGTTTGTGTTTGGATCAATGGCGCGAGGTGATGAACAGCCTTTAAGTGATGTGGATTTAATGGTGGTTGGCACCGCTGATTTCGCTCAAGTCGTTGCCCAACTCTATCCTGCTCAAGAGCAAATACAGCGAGAAATCAACCCTGTTGTTTACTCTCTACAAGAATGTATTCGGCGTTTTGAAACAAATGATTTTTTTATTAAACAGGTATTAGCACAGCCGAAACTGTGGGTAATTGGAACTGAAGATGACTTTGGAAAATTTATTCGCGATTCACAAACTACAAAGGTTTGACAGTCATCCTGCTGCAATACAGCGTCTATTAGCGGCGGCTGAGCGAAATTTGTTAGATGCTGGGATTGTGGAATTAAGCACAGAAAACCGTTTTGATGCCGCTTATAAATGCATCATGCAATGCGCGATGATCGGTTTGTGGGCACATGGTTACCGGACTGCGACACACCAACCTGGACACCATCAAACCGCATTGCAAGTGTTACCGAAGACATTGGGTATCTCCCAAGAGCGGGTGGTTGTGTTAGATGCTTTGCGCAAAAAACGTAATCTTAGCGACTATGAAGGTGATGTGATTAGCGACAGCATGGTCGAGACGTGTTGCCAGCAAGCGGCGATATTGCTGCATGAAACCCGCGAGTGGTTACAGCAATATCGCCCCGAGCTATTGCAAGGCTAGGCGTATGTGGATTAACGCTTTAGCAATGGCCGATTTTTGTGGATGGACATTAAAATCCCAAAGCCGGTCAAAATGGTCACCATCGCGGTACCGCCATAGCTTAATAACGGCAGCGGTACACCCACCACAGGCAAAATACCGCTGACCATGCCCATATTGACAAAAGCGTAGGTGAAAAACGAGAGCGTGATTGCACCGGCGAGGAGGCGGCCAAAGAGGGTGCTGGCGTGGGCGGCGATGATCAGACCACGCATGATGACGCACAGATACAGCAACAATAACACCGCATTGCCCACCAGCCCGAATTCCTCACCATAAACAGCAAAAATAAAGTCGGTGGTTCGTTCTGGGATAAATTCAAGATGGGTTTGTGTGCCAGAGAGCCAGCCCTTGCCAAAGATACCGCCTGAACCAATAGCAATCATTGACTGAATAATATGGTAACCATCACCGAGTGGGTCTGCCGTTGGGTCGAGCAGGGTCAACACGCGCCGTCGCTGATAATCATGCAATAAATTCCACACCACTGGCAGACTTGAGGCAAAACCAATTAACAAAACCGCAATGACTTTCCACGGTAAGCCGGCAAAGAAAATCACAAACACCCCAGCAAAGATAATCAAACTGGCGGTGCCTAAGTCAGGTTGTTTCAGCACAAAAGCCGCTGGTAGCGCAATAATGACTGTGGCCATCACAAACTGTCGCCAACCGATATGCCCTTCATGCTTTTGAAAATACCACGCTAACATCATCGGGACGGCCAGTTTCATAATTTCCGATGGCTGAATCCGTGTGACACCGATATGCAACCAGCGTCGTGAACCGTTCACAATTTCACCAAACAGCGCCACCCCAAGCAATAAACACAGACCACCGACATACATCGGCACGGCGAACAACATCAACTGTTGTGGTTTGATATTGGCAATGCACCACATCAAGCTCATGGCAAACACAATGAATGTCAGCTTGTTGGTGAGGCGGTTTGGGTTTTCATTCGACGCGCTGTAGAGCACAACCAAACCCAAAACAAACAAAACACAAGTCAATAAAAACAGCCAGCCATCAATCGGCTGGCAGATACGTTTCCAAAGTCGTTCAATCAGATGTGCGTTCATCGCTTTGACCTTCACCACTTGGCTGGCTAGTGGTGTTTTGTGTGCTAGTGGCTGTCGGTTTGCTAGGTTTTTTCTTAGGCTTCGCCGCAGCAGTTTGTGCGGCGGCTTCTTCAGGCTCGATGCGTTTACCTAACAAATAAAAATCCATCACATTGCGTGCCAGCGGTGCAGCAGCAGCAGCACCCCAACCGCCGTTTTCCACAATCACGGCCACGGCAATCTTGGGTTGTTCTACAGGGGCAAAAGCAATAAACCATGAGTGATCGCGATGCTGTTCCGCCAAGGCGGCGGCATTGTACTTAGCCCCTTGTTTAATCTGCACCACCTGTGCCGTACCTGTCTTGCCCGCCATACGGTATTGCAAACCTGCACCGATACGATTGGCTGTCCCACCGGGCTTTAACACCGCTTCCATCGCATCCTTCACAAACTCAACATGCTTGCGTTTGAAGTGATAATCCGCTGCGGGTTGGGGTTCGATAATTCGTTCTTGGCGATTGGCTGGCGATACCACTTTTTTGACAATATGTGGCCGATACGCAACCCCATTGTTGGCCAAAATTGACGTTGCCCATGCCATTTGCAGCGGCGTGTAGGTGTTATATCCCTGTCCAATCCCAATTGGCACCACATCGGCAGGCAACCAGCGGCGATGTTCGGGTTTATAACGCTTGCCAGCAAAGCGTTTGGCTTTCCATTCCTTGGTGGGCAATACCCCCTTGGCTTCGCCATCAAGGTCAATCCCTGTTTTCTCGCCTAAACCGAATTTAGCCAACTCTGGTGCAATGCGGTCGATACCCATATCCCATGCCAATTTGTAGTAATAGGTATCTGATGAAACTTGGATGGATTTATACATATTGACCGAGCCATGTCCGGTTGGCTTGGAGTCGCGGAAGCGGTGGTTTGAACCCGGGAGAGAGAAATAACCCGGGTCGGGAATGGTGTAATCCGCAGAACGGAATCCGGTTTCGAGCGCAGCCATCGCCATAAATGGCTTGAAAGTAGAACCCGGGGGATAGAGCCCACGCAAGGCACGATTGATCAATGGTCGTTGCCAATCTTCATTCAGATCTTTCCAGACCTGAGGATCAAGACCATCAATAAACAGGCTGGGATCAAATGTCGGTTTGGAGACAAAGGCCAATACCCCGCCGGTTTCTGGTTCAATCGCCACTAAAGCACCGCGACGATTGCCAAATAATTGGTCGGTGTATTCTTGCAGTCGAATATCTAATGCCAGATGCAGATCGCTGCCATTGACTGGCGGTGTGCGGCGCAGGGTGCGTACTGCATGGCCGCTGGCATCGACTTCGACTTCTTCAAAACCGGTTTTGCCATGTAAATCTTGTTCATAACTGAACTCTAAGCCGGTTTTACCAGTATGCGTGCTACCACGATATTCTGAATAACGCTCTTCTTCTTTAAAACGGTTTTGGTCTTTTTGGTTGATGCGGCCAATATAGCCAATCACATGGCTGGTGATTTCGCGGTAGGGATAATCACGGAACAAACGCGCTTTAATTTCCACCCCGGGAAACCGATAGGCTTGGGCGGCAAAGCGTGCCACTTCTTCATCGGTGAGACGGGTACGGATTGGCAGGCTCTCAAAATTTCGGCTTTCTTCTTGCAATTTCCGAAACCGCTTACGGTCGCGTGGTTCAATCGCGATTAACTTAGCCAACTCATTCAGCGTGTGTTCTAAATTGGGTGTTTGGCTGGGTGTGATTTCTAGCGTATAGGCAGAATAATTCTGTGCCAACACAATGCCATTGCGGTCGTAAATCACCCCACGATTCGGCGGAATAGGGACCAGCGAAATACGGTTGTTTTGTGCGGCGGTCATAAAGTGTTCATATTGCAACACTTGCAACCAAGTAAAGCGGCTGAACAACACCCCAAAGGCCGCCACAATTAAGACAAAGGCAATAATCAACCGCAGGCGAAATTCATTTTCTCGAGCGGGTGCGCGTGTTTTAGGCGTTTTAGGCCGACGGCGGAAATCAGGACGGACACGACGATACGACACCATAATGCGAAGTTATCCTGCCTGATGATAGCGTTGCGGGACCAACAGCAAATTGGTGAGAAGTGGCCACAACAAAGCCCCAACAAATGGGGAAAGGAAAAAGCCCCAACCAATGAAGGGTGCACCCAATACTATCCGTGCCACTAACATCACGATCTGATTGCCCATGAGTAAGCCAAAAACGACTAACGATTGTTGGCCAAGGTTGTACATCACCACTTGTCGTTGCCGAGATTCAACAGCATAAGCGCTGATGCTATAGGCCAAAGCGTGTTGTCCTAACAGGCTGGCGCTGGCAATGTCGGTCAACAAACCGGTGAAAAAACCAGCAAAAATACCAAAGCGACTGGGCCGGTTAATCGTCCAATACAACACCACCATCGCAGCCAGATCGGGAATCCACCGCACCGTGCCACGGTTAAATGGCAATAACTCCAACAACAAGGCAATCACAATGCTCAATACAACATAGCGAACCTTAACCGGTTTCAACAATTCCTTAGGGCGATCCATGACTTACGGCTTACCTTTTTTGGCAGATGGGGCTGGTGTGGTTTGAGCGGCTTCTTCTGGCCGTGGTGGAAGTTCAATTTTTTCAGTGAGTACCAAGGCAAAACGGCGACTATCCACGGCACCAATAGGCGTACAGCGCACAACAGAGAAAGGATTGCCGGCGTGACGTTCAACACTGCTGACCCGTGCGACATCCAATCCAGCAGGATAGACCCCATCAATGCCCGACGTAACCAACAGATCGCCAGCGCGAATATCAGCGCTACCACTGACAAAGCGCAATTCAATACCGTTACCCGTACCAAAGAGCACCGTGCGCAGTCCGTTGCGTTGCACCATCACCGGTACGGAATGATTTTTTTCAATAATGAGGGTGACTTCTGAGGTCAGCGGTGAAACACGCGTGATTTGACCAATCAAACCACGATCATCCACCACCGGAAAGCCAGATTCAATGCTGTCTTGGCTTCCTTTGTCGATCACAATTTTGTGGCTGAATGGGTCACGGCCGGTATATAACACCTCAGCCAGACGTGCCTCGCCTTCCCGCGCTTGGGCTAATTGATGTAAGGCGCGCAGTTGGCGGTTTTCTTGGGCAAGTTCTTCATGGCGTTGTAAACGTGCAGACAAAATCAGAGCATGTTCACGCAAGGCGCGGTTTTCTGCTTGTAGCTCACTTTGCTTTACCATGAACTCGCTGCCTTGCCGAATCAAGCCGGTTGGCGTATTCACCACCCATTGTAATGGGTAGAGCAGCAGCGACAGGGTATCACGCAGCGGAACCAATAAACCCAGCCGGCCATCGGCAATCAAACAGGCTATCGACAGCACAGCGCAAATCATCAGCTTGGTGAGCGGACGTAGACCACGGCGAAAAAAGGGAGGCGGGGAAGATGCAATGTCCATACACACTCAAGATGAAACAAGCGACGCCGCACAAGGCGGCGTCGAATGGAACGCAAAAAAGCAATTAGTCGTTGGTAAAGATGGTACCAACTGCCTTGTCCATTTTTTCTAAGGCTTTGCCTGAGCCGCGCACCACACAAGTCAGTGGGTCTTCTGCCACAAACACGGGCAATCCAGTTTCTTCGGCTAACAAGCGGTCGATGTCACGCAATAAAGCCCCACCACCAGTCAACACCATGCCTTTGTCGGCAATATCTGCCCCCAGCTCTGGTGGTGTTTGTTCCAAGGCAATTTTCACTGCCGAGACAATTTGATTCAATGGTTCGGTGAGGGCCTCGAGAATTTCATTACTCGAAATGGTGAAAGCACGTGGAATCCCCTCGGCGAGGTTACGGCCTTTGACTTCCATCTCTTTCACTTCCGGTGCGGGGAAGGCCGAACCAATCGTTTTCTTGATTTCTTCCGCCGTGGTTTCACCAATCAACATGCCATAGTTACGGCGAATATAATTGATGATGGATTCATCGAATTTATCACCGCCGACGCGAACCGAGTTTGAATAAACGATGCCACCGAGTGAAATCACCCCGACTTCGGTTGTCCCACCGCCGATATCGACCACCATCGACCCCGTGGCCTCTTCCACTGGCAGGCCAGCACCAATCGCTGCTGCCATCGGTTCTTCGATCAGTTCTACGCGGCGGGCACCTGCGCCCAAGGCCGACTCACGAATGGCGCGGCGTTCTACTTGAGTGGAACCACAAGGCACACAAATCACAATGCGTGGACTAGAAGCAAAAAAGCGGCTTGGGCTGACTTTTTTAATAAACTGTTTGAGCATTTGCTCGGTAACAGTGAAGTCAGCAATCACACCATCTTTCATTGGGCGAATCGCCGAGATAGAACCGGGGGTTCGACCTAGCATTTTTTTAGCTTCAAGACCGACGGCCAGAATCGATTTTTTGTTGCTGCTGGCTTCGTGTTGAATCGAGACCACAGAAGGCTCGTTAAGGACAATGCCTTTTCCGTTGACGTAAATCAACGTGTTGGCAGTGCCCAAGTCAATGGCAAGATCGTGAGAAAAATAGCCGGTGATGGAGCGAAACATGGTTAACCTGTCGTGTGTGTGCGAAAAAGTCGTATTGTCAGGTACAAAACGGCTCGAATTGAGTTCGTGGTATTAAGCGGACGTCTGAGCTTGGCCGAGAATGGGCAGAAATAAGCGCTCTATGATACCCTACAAAGCTTGGATTATTAAAGTTTTCACGGGGTTCTTATGTCTTTATCTGCTGCAGACATTACACGTCTTGCGCGTTTGGCAAGAATTGGCATCGAAGCTGGGGAAGTGGATGCGGTAGCCAATAAACTCAACAATGTGTTTGGTTTGATTGAAAAGATGCGTGCCGTGGATACCACTGGTGTGGCGCCAATGTCGCATCCTCAGCCATTGGGATTACGGTTACGTGACGATGTGGTCAGTGTCGAGAACCAACGCGAAGCGTTTTTGGCCTGTGCCCCACAAACTGAAGCTGGCCTCTATTTAGTGCCACGCGTTATTGAATAATCGAGTTGATTCTGTTCCTCGCCCTAGGATGTTTATGATTCACGCTACGCTAAAAGAGCTGACCCGTGCCTTAGCTGCGCGGGAGCTATCCAGCCGTGAGCTGGTGAGTGCTTACCTTGATCGCATTGCTGCGGTTAACCCGACTTTAAATGCTTTTATTTCTGTTGCCGAACGCGAGAGTGCCTTAGCGGCGGCAGATGCGGCAGACGCGGCACGCGCAGCTGGCCAAGCCGGTTTGTTTACTGGTATCCCCTTGGCACATAAAGATTTATTTGTGACCCGCCAATTGCCGACCACCTGTGGCTCAAAAATGTTGGCCAACTTTGTTTCACCCTACGACGCCACCGTAGTCGAGCGCTGTCAAGCCGCTGGTTTTATCAATTTAGGTAAAACCAATATGGACGAATTCGCGATGGGCTCGACCAACGAGAGCAGTTATTTTGGTGCGGTGAAAAACCCTTGGGATGTGCAAGCCGTGCCGGGGGGCAGTTCTGGTGGTTCGGCGGCGGCGGTGGCCGCTCGGATGGTGCCGGTGGCAACAGGCACTGACACCGGTGGTTCGATTCGCCAACCGGCGGCATTTTGTGGGATTACCGGTATTAAACCTACGTATGGTCGTGTCAGTCGTTATGGCATGGTGGCTTATGCCAGCTCACTCGATCAAGGTGGGCCGATGGCACAAACTGCCGAAGATTGTGCGTTGTTGTTAAATGTGATGGCTGGCTTTGATGGCCGTGACTCGACCAGTCTTGATGTGGCAGCGGAAGATTTCTGCCGTGATTTACAGCAACCCTTGACCGGTTTGAAAGTCGGTTTGCCAAAAGAATTTTTTGCAGCTGGGTTAGATGGTGATGTGGCGCGGGTCATGGATGAGACCGTGCAACAGCTGAAACAACTGGGTTGTGACATCGTTGAAATCACGCTGCCTAAAACCGAATTGGCCATTCCTGCTTACTATGTGATTGCACCAGCAGAAGCCAGCTCGAACTTAAGCCGCTATGACGGGGTGCGTTACGGTCATCGTGCAGCAGAATATCGTGATCTCAACGATATGTATGAACGTACGCGTGCCGAAGGCTTTGGGGCTGAAGTGAAGCGGCGTATTTTGGTCGGTACGTATGTGTTGTCGCATGGCTATTACGATGCGTATTACTTACAGGCGCAGAAAATTCGCCGCCTGATTGCCGACGATTTCCAAGCTGCCTTTGCGCAATGTGATGTGATTTTAGGGCCTGTGGCCCCCACGCCGGCATGGAATTTGGGCGAAAAAGCTGACGATCCTGTGCAAATGTATTTAGCCGATATCTACACGTTATCGGTCAACTTAGCTGGCTTACCGGCAATGAGCGTACCGGCTGGGCTATCGGCGCAACAACGGCCAATTGGTGTGCAACTGATCGGAAACTATCAACAAGAAGCGCGTTTGTTGAATGTGGCCCACCAGTTCCAACAAGTGACCGACTGGCATCAGCGTCGCCCTGCTCTCTAATCTCTGCCTCGTCTTGCAAGAAAGATCCTGTCTATGAAATGGGAAGTTGTGATTGGTCTGGAAGTGCATGCGCAGCTTTCGACCCATTCTAAAATTTTCTCGGGTGCCAGTACGGCATTCGGTGCCGAGCCGAATACACAAACGGCAGCGGTGGATATTGCGCTCCCGGGTGTGTTGCCGGTGATGAATCGCATGGCATTACAAAAAGCCATCCGTTTTGGCTTGGCGATTGGTGCCAAAATCAACCAAACCTCGGTATTTGCACGCAAAAACTATTTCTACCCTGACTTGCCAAAAGGCTATCAAATCAGTCAGTTAGATTTGCCGATTGTTGAAGGTGGGCAAATCACCATTACGGTAGGCGAAGCAGAAAAAACCGTGCGTTTAACCCGCGCCCATTTGGAAGAAGATGCGGGTAAGTCGTTGCATGAAGATTTTCATGGCATGACCGGCATCGACCTCAACCGTGCAGGCACACCATTGCTAGAAATTGTGTCCGAACCCGATATGCGTTCGGCGGCAGAAGCCGTGGCGTATGCGCGTGCTTTACACGGTTTGGTGACTTGGTTGGGCATTTGTGACGGCAATATGCAGGAAGGCAGTTTCCGCGTGGATGCCAACGTCTCGGTCCGGCCTGAAGGTCAAGAGGCCTTTGGTACTCGCCGTGAGATTAAAAACCTCAATTCTTTCCGTTTCCTTGAACAAGCGATCAACTACGAAATTCAATGGCAAATTGAGACCTTAGAGGATGGCGGACGAGTGCAACAGGCCACTGTGCTGTTTGACCCTGATAGCGGTGAAACACGCCTGATGCGGACCAAAGAAGATGCCCACGATTATCGCTACTTCCCCGATCCTGATTTATTGCCCATGAAAATCAGTGATCAAGAAGTGGCCGCGATTCAAGCCGAACTGCCCGAATTGCCTAGCCAAATGAAAGCCCGTTTTGTCGAGCAATATGGGGTGTCTAGCTATGATGCTGCGTTATTGACAGCAAACCTAGACATTGCTCGTTTCTTCGAGGCCATGGTGGCCGAACAAGTCGAAGGCAAATTGGCTGCAAACTGGCTTAACGGTGAATTTGCCGCCCGCTTGAACCGCGAAGAAAAAACCTTGGCCGATTCGCCAATCAATCCGGCGCGCTTTGCCTTGTTGTTACGCCGCATCAGCGATAACACTTTGTCGTCAAAATTAGCAAAACAAGTATTTGATGCAATGTGGAATAGCGAGCTATCAGCAGACGACATCATTGAACGCGATGGTTTGAAGCAAGTTTCTGATGTAGGCGCGATTGAAAAGCTGGTGGAAGAGGCGATTGCCGCCAATCCAAAAGCGGTGGAAGAATTCCGCGCTGGCAAAGAAAAAGCCCTGAATGCTTTGGCCGGTCAGGTGATGAAAGCCTCTAAGGGCAAAGCCAACCCTGCACAGGTGCAAGAGATTTTGCGCCAGAAATTAGCATAATGACGACGGTGGCAGCCAACACTTCTGCCCAATCTGCTTTCGTTCACCGCACTGTCCTCTTGGACGAGGCGGTGGACGCCTTAGCGATACGGGCAGATGGGGTGTATGTTGATGGGACGTTTGGCCGTGGTGGACACTCGCGTTTGATTTTATCCAAACTCGGTGAACAGGGCCGTTTGGTGGTGTTTGATAAAGATCCTCAGGCCATTGCCTGCGCGCAAGCGATAGCTGACCCTCGGTTGGTGATTGTGCATGATGGTTTTACCACTTTCCGCCAACAGTTAGATGCCTTGGGCATCGCACAAGTTGATGGGGTATTACTCGATTTGGGGGTGTCTTCCCCGCAAATTGATCAAGCAGAACGCGGTTTTAGTTTCCGCTTTAATGCGCCCTTGGATATGCGGATGGACACCACCCGTGGCATGACTGCAGCCGAGTGGTTAAATACAGCGGCAGAGGCTGACATTGCCGAGGTGATAAAGACATATGGCGAAGAACGGTTTGCTCGCAAAATTGCAGCGGCAATTGTGCAAATACGGGCCGAAAGCCCGCTTGAAACCACGGGCCAGCTCGCCCGCTTGTGTGCGGAAAACGTCCGCTCTCGCGAACCGGGTCAAGATCCGGCGACACGCACCTTCCAAGCTATTCGCATTTTCATCAATCGCGAACTTGAGGAATTAAAAGCGGTATTGCCGCAGATTGTCGCCAGTTTGCGTGCCGGTGGCCGCTTGGCGGTGATTAGCTTTCACTCGCTGGAAGACCGCATAGTCAAACATTTCCTGCGTGATCTAGAGCAAACCGACGATTTACCGTCATGGGTTGCTGTGCGCCGTGAAGACATTCCTGCATCGCCGATTACCACGGTGGGTAAGCCTATCAAAGCCTCTGCCGCCGAGGTTGCGGCCAATCCACGGGCACGCAGTGCCATTATGCGGGTGGCAGAACGCACAGCAACGGCATGGGAGCAGCCAGTGTGATTCGTACCAACTTGGTTTTGTTAGCCATTTTGATTGCGTGTGCGATGAGTGTCATCAGTGCCCGTCATCAGTCACGCAAGCTGTATAGCGACCTACAGCGTGAGATCAAATTTGCTGCCCAACTCGAAGTGGAATATGGCCGCCTACAACTAGAACAAAGTACGTGGGCGGCACATGGTTTGATTGAGCGTGCCGCGACCGACCGTCTGCAAATGCAAATGCCCGAGCCAAAAGAAATTCAGGTGTTACCGAGCCGAGGTAGCTTACATCTTCCTGCGCCAAAAACCACTTCTGGGGGCCAGCGATGAGTCTGTGGCGTGGTTCTAGCAATCTTTTGCAGCAGCGTAACCGTGTCAATAAGCCAGCGAGCAGCACCGTTCGTCTTCCAACCATGCGTGTGCGTTTGGTGGCATTGGGTTTGGGTTTGCTTTTGGTGGCGCTGTTGAGCCGAGCGGTGTATCTACAAATCTACAAACAAGATTTTTTAGAGGGCCAAGGTGAGGCGCGTTATAGCCGTACTTTGCGTCTAGAAGCCAATCGAGGCCAAATTGTTGACCGCAACGGTGAACCCTTGGCGATTTCCACGCCGGTAAAATCAATTTGGGCCAGTCCTGCTGATATGGCACCGATTGAGCCTGCTAAATTGCAGCAACTGGCACGCCTGTTAGAAATGTCGTCAGGTGAGGTGCAGGAAAAATTGGCCGACCAGCGGCGCGAATTTGTGTATCTCAAACGCCAAGTCAATCCTGATTTGGCAGACCAAATCATGGCCTTAAAAATTCCGGGTATTGCGGCACAGCAAGAATTCCGCCGTTTTTACCCTGCCGGTGAAATGATGGCGCATGTGATTGGCTATGTCAGTGTCGATGGCAAAGGTCAGGAAGGCTTGGAGCTGGCGCGGGAAAATATGCTGGCTGGGCGGCCGGGCAGCCGCCATGTGATTAAAGACCGGCGTGGCTATATTGTTGAAGATGTGGCAGCGATTGAACATCCACGAGATGGCCAAACGCTGGCCTTATCGTTGGATCGCAAAATTCAATATTTGGCCTACCGTGAACTGAAGGCAACCGTCGAACAATTTAAAGCCAAAGCCGGTGGGTTGGTGGTGTTAGATGCCCACAGTGGTGAAGTGTTGGCGATGGTGAATTTGCCGACTTTCAATCCAAACAATCGTGCCAAGCTCGACCCGGCTATGCGCCGCAATCGCGCTTTGGTTGATTTATTCGAACCTGGTTCAACACTCAAGCCATTTCCGATTGCGTTGGCCTTAGAAAAAGGGCTGGTGCATCCAGACAAAGTATTCGATACCAACTCATTTACGATTGGGCCAGCACGGGTACGCGATTCTCACCCTGAAGCGTCGTTGTCGGTGACGGGGATTTTGCAAAAATCGAGCAACGTCGGCACCAGCAAAATCAGCTTGATGATGTCGCCGCAAGAAGTGTGGACATTCTATGACGAGCTTGGTTTTGGTCGTAAACCGCAAACCGGCTTCCCGGGCGAGGCCTCAGGCAAATTGCGTCCCCATAAGAACTGGCGTCCGATTGAGCAGGCTACCATG
Source organism: Aquaspirillum sp. (assembly GCF_055136605.1). Classification (NCBI taxonomy): domain Bacteria; kingdom Pseudomonadati; phylum Pseudomonadota; class Betaproteobacteria; order Neisseriales; family Aquaspirillaceae; genus Aquaspirillum; species Aquaspirillum sp. Next base: position 13,007 of record NZ_JBSQVP010000013.1, read on the forward strand.
AGCTTTGGTCATGGCATTTCATTGAGTCTGATGCAGTTAGCGCGGGGCTATACCATTTTTACCCACGATGGCCAGCTGTTGCCGATTTCCTTCTTGAAACAAACGGTACCTCTACCTGGGCGGCAAGTGATCAGTGCAGAAACGGCACGCAAGATGCGCGAAATGCTGTTAACCGTAACTCAACCGGGGGGGACCGCCGTACGGGCACAGGTTTTAGGATATAGCGTGGGTGGCAAGACTGGTACGGCGCGTAAGTTAGAAAATGGTGTCTATAACCGCGATAAACATATCGCTTCGTTTGTGGGTTTTGCACCGGCGCATCAACCGCGTTTGATTATCGCGGTGATGATTGATGAACCGACGGAAGGCTCGTACTACGGTGGTTTAGTCGCTGGGCCGGTGTTTAGCCGCGTGATGGCAGGGAGCTTGCGTATCTTAGGCGTTGAGCCCGATCAACCTCATCAAAACTCCATTATCCCGACCGATGCCCCAGAAATCCGAGAAGAAACATGATTAGCTGTTTAACCCCTTTATCTGCTTTTGATTTATCGCAGCTCAACACCGTTATTCCTGCAGGGGCACGGTTGGAAAACGACAGCCGCCGTGTTCAAGCCGGTGATGTCTTTGTCGCCTGCCGTGGTGAATACAGCGATGGCCGTGATTATATCGCTGCCGCCTTACAACAAGGGGCGGTTGCTGTGTTATGGGATGATGCCGACGGTTTTCAATGGCAACCTTCATGGCATGTGCCCAACTTGGCCATTCCCGCATTGCGGGCGCGGATTGGTGTGGTATTAGCACATGCTCTTCACTATCCATCACAGTCGTTGGATGTGGTGGGCGTGACGGGCACCAATGGTAAAACTTCGATTACCCATTGGTTGGCGCAAGCATGGCAAGCCGCAGGGCATACTGCGGCGGTGATTGGCACCGTTGGCAATGGTTTATGGGGGCAACTCTCTCCAGCGACCCACACCACGCCCGATCCCTTACGGGTGCAATACCTGTTAGCGCAATATCGCCAAGCAGGGGCACAGGCCGTGGCGATGGAAGTGTCGAGTCATGGTTTAGACCAATATCGTGTGAATGGTGTCGGGTTTCGTTGTGCAGTATTCACCAACCTGACCCGTGACCACCTTGATTATCATGGTGATATGCAGGCCTATGGTGAAAGTAAACGGCGTTTATTTTATTGGGAAAATCTGCAAACAGCAGTGATTAACCAAGATGACGCGTTTGGACAGCAGCTGTTACAACAAGGGTTGCCAGCTCACTGTCTTTCTTATGGTCTGCTTGGGGGTGACATTCGCCCACTGGCGATGCAGATGGATTTATCGGGTTTTCAATTAGACATCGCCACGCCATGGGGCAATACCGAATTACACAGCCGCCTGTTGGGGCGCTTTAATGTGCAAAATCTCTTAGCGTGCTTGGGCGTGTTGCTCAGTGGTGGTATGCCGCTGGCGCAAGCCTCTGCCGCTTTAGCTGCGATTCAACCGGCACAGGGACGGATGCAAAGTTTTGGCGGTGGTGAACAGCCGCTGGTGTTGGTCGATTATGCCCATACCCCCGATGCGCTGGAAAAAGCCCTGTCCACTTTGGCAGAAATTCGCCCTGCCGGTGGGCGCTTGTGGGTGGTGTTTGGCTGTGGTGGCAATCGTGATCGCGGTAAACGGCCTTTAATGGGTGAAGTTGCTGGTCAATTAGCAGATATTGCGGTGGTCACCAGTGATAACCCACGTCATGAAGACCCCGAACAGATTGTGCAAGATGTGGTTGCTGGGATGCGCGCTGCCCGTGCGGAAGTCGTGGTACAGGTCGATCGTCGTCAAGCCATTCAGTGGGCGATTCAACAGGCCGCTGCCGGTGATGTGGTGTTAATTGCCGGTAAGGGGCACGAAGATTATCAAGAAATTGCAGGGGTAAAAACCCCATTTAGTGATGCTGAAGAAGTGCGCTCTGCCCTCAACGGCATGGCTTCTCCCCTCGATTCTGTGGAAAAAACATGATGTTTGCTCTGTCTCAAGCTGCAAGCTGGTTGGGTGTGGCATCGGTGCCCGAATGGTCGACAATCATCGTCAAGCGGGTTGTCACCGACAGCCGCGCCATTCAAGCGGGTGATCTATTCATTGCCCTAGTCGGTGATCGCTTTGATGGCCATGATTTTGTGGCACAAGCCTTGCGTGATGGTGCCGTGGCGGCAGTGGTTGCCCATCCGGTGGCGGATTGCACCGGCCCGTTGTTGCAGGTTGACGATACCTTGCTGGCGCTGGGGCAATTAGGGCGTTCGTGGCGAGAGCAATTCTCTTGTCCTGTGGTGGCCATTACTGGGTCGAACGGTAAAACGTCGGTGAAAGAAATGGTCGCGGCGATTTTACGCGCCGCTTGTGCTGATGATGCCGCTGTGCTGGCAACACATGGCAACCTCAATAACGAAATTGGTGTGCCACTGACCTTGCTGTCTTTGCGTCCACATCATCGTTTTGCCATCATTGAAATGGGCATGAATCATCGTGGTGAGATTGCCCGTTTGACACAATTGGCACAGCCTTCGGTGGCTTTGGTCAATAATGCCATGCGCGCCCACTTGGGGCATTTCTCGGATGTCAGTGAGATTGCCGAGGCCAAGGGCGAGATTTTCCAAGGCTTGCAAGCTGATGGGGTGGCAGTGATCCCGCTGGATGATCCACATGCTGCACGATGGCAACAGTTGGCAGCGGGCTGTCAACAACTGACCTTTGGGATAGAGGGGGGGCAGGTGTATGCCTCCTCCGTGTCGTTAGCGGATGAAGGCAGTCGTGCAGAGTTTCACCTTGCGAGTGAAAGTGTGCCGGTGCAATTACCGTTGCCTGGTGAACATATGTTGCGTAATGCACTGGCTGCGGCAGCGATTGCCCACGCCTTGTCGATTCCTGCAGCAGCGATAGTGACGGGTTTGGCACAGTTACAACCGGTCAAGGGGCGTTTATATCGGCATCGGTTGCCAGATCAACGGGTGGTGATTGATGACAGTTATAACGCTAACCCTGATTCTGTCCGCGCTGCGATTCGGGTATTAGCGGCAGGCCCCGAACCACGTTGTCTCATTTTTGGTGACATTGGTGAGTTAGGGGCATTTTCCGCTGCGGCACATCGTGAGATAGGCGACTATGCCGCTGAACAAGGGATTGATTATGTGCTGACATTGGGCGAGTCGAGCGCCTTAGCCAGCGCTGCATTTGGCGATGGCGGATGGCATTTTGGGCAGGATATCGAGGCCTTATTACGTGCCTATCATGCCCTACTGCCCTTGCCGCACACCACCTTAGTCAAAGGGTCGCGCTTTATGGCAATGGAGCGAGTGGTACAGCGATTGTTGGCGAATAAATAGTAAGCTTCTGCGCTACAATGTTGCACCGCAATGTCAACATTGCTGGCAAAGAAACCATTGATACCTGATAAGGCCGCCATTTGGGGCAAGGAGAGTTGTGTGTTGTTGTGGTTGGCCGATTGGCTAGGCGGCTATGTTCGCGCATTTAACGTTTTTAATTACATCACTCTGCGGGCCGTATTGGCATCGCTGACTGCCTTAGGGATTTCTCTGTGGTCGGGGCCGTGGGTGATCCGCAAATTAACTCAACTGAAAGTGGGACAGGCCGTCCGTGATGATGGCCCACAAACCCACTTAGTGAAGGCTGGCACCCCAACGATGGGGGGCACCTTAATTTTGCTATCGATTGGGATTACCACGCTGTTATGGGCCGACTTATCGAATAAGTATATTTGGTTGTTGCTGGCCGTGTTATTTGGCACAGGTGCGATTGGTTTTTACGATGACTGGCAAAAGGTCGTCCACAAAGACCCAAAAGGGATTTCTGCCCGCGCTAAAATGTTTTGGCAATCGGCGATTGCGATTGGTTCGGGGGTATTTTTAGTCACCACCGCTTCGTTGCCGGCTTCGACTGAATTTATCGTGCCCTTTTTCAAAAATGTGATCTATCCCTTTGGGGCGATTGGGTTTTGTGTTCTGACTTACTTTGTCATTGTTGGGACATCAAATGCCGTCAATCTGACCGATGGCTTAGACGGTTTGGCGGCGATGCCAGTGGTGTTGGTGGCTGCAGCCTTATCTGTTTTTGCTTATGTGGCCGGCCATACAGTGTTTGCGCAATATTTAGGACTACCCCATATTCCGGGGGCACACGAAGTTGTCGTATTCTGTGCCGCGATGTGTGGGGCGTGTTTAGGTTTCTTGTGGTTTAACGCCTATCCCGCGCAAGTCTTTATGGGCGATGTCGGCGCTTTGGCTTTAGGTGCGGCGTTGGGTGCAGTGGCGGTGATTGTGCGGCAAGAGATCGTACTATTTGTCATGGGTGGCGTTTTTGTGATGGAAGCTGTCTCGGTGATGCTGCAAGTTGCATCCTTTAAATTGACCGGCAAACGTATTTTCCGCATGGCACCACTTCATCACCATTTTGAATTAAAAGGTTGGAAAGAAACCCAAGTCGTGGTGCGCTTTTGGATTGTTACCATGATGTTGGTGTTGGCTGGGTTGGCGACGTTAAAACTGCGCTAAGGCGAGGGCTTCAGCGTTTTTGCGGATGTGGCGGACGAAAAATGAACATGACGGCAACAACTTTATCGCGTGGCCTAGACGGTAAAACCGTGGGCATTGTGGGGTTAGGGGATTCTGGTGTCGCAACCGCACACTGGTTACGTGGACACACCAAACAGCTGATCTTGATCGACAGCAACCCCGATTCCCTCGCAGCACAACACCTACAAGAACTCGAGTTTCCCGCCGAGTTCCGTTTAGGCTCATTCACTGCAACCACCTTTGCGGGTTGTGATTGTTTGGTCGTCAGCCCGGGGGTGCCGTTGGCAACCCCCGAAATTGCCGCTTTCCGGCGTCAGGGCGGCGAAGTGGTCGGGGATGTCGAGCTGTTTGCTCGTACGCTGTCTCCACACGCAGTGAAGATCATTGCCATCACCGGCTCTAACGGCAAATCGACGGTAACCGAGCTGTGTGGGCATTTATGTCGTCATGTTGGGCTCGATACTGTGGTGGCAGGCAATATTGGTTTTCCGGTGTTAGCCGCTTTATTGCAAGCAGAAAATAACGGCGCGTTGCCCGATATTTTTGTGTTGGAGCTGTCTAGTTTCCAACTGGAAACCACCACCTCGTTAAATGCCACGGCGGCAACGGTGCTGAATATCTCAGAAGACCATCTCAACCGTTATACCGATTTACTCGACTACGCTCATAGCAAGCGTGCCGTGTTTAATGGCAATGGGGTGCAAGTGCTCAACCGCGACGATTTATTTGTCCGTGCGATGGCGCGACAAGGTCGTCCGGTAAAAACCTTTAGCCTGAGTTTTCCTGCTGATTATCGGATGGTGACCCGTGAAGGGGCGCCTTGGTTGAATATTGATGGCATTGCTGTCTTTGATTTAGCCAGTTTTCCGCTGACTGGTTTGCATAATGCGGCGAATGCGTTAGCTGCGCTGGCATTGTGTGAGGCCTGTGGTTTAGACCGTGAACAACTGTTGGTTGGATTGGCCTCGTTCCGTGGTTTGCCACACCGAGTGGAGTGGGTTGCCAAAATTGGAACGGTTGATTTTTACGATGATTCAAAAGGCACCAATGTCGGTGCTACCGTGGCCGCATTGAATGGTATGTCACGCCGTGTGGTGTTGATTGCTGGCGGCGATGGAAAAGGACAGGACTTTACGCCACTGGCGCCAGCTTTGGCGCGAATTGGTCGCGCAGTGTTATTGATTGGTCGTGATGGGCCGACAATTGAACAGGCCTTGGGCGAATTAGACATGCCGGTTGAACGCTGTGCTTCCCTCGAAGAAGCCACACAAAAAGCCTTGGAATATGCACAACCAAACGACGTGGTGTTGTTGTCTCCGGCGTGTGCTAGCTTTGATATGTTCCGCAGCTATGCCCATCGTGCCGAGGTATTTGTGATGGAAGTGTTGCGTTTGGCGGGTGAAGCCTCCGCCTAAATCACCCACCCCTACCCTGTGGGTTTTTCTTTGAGGTAACTATGAAATTGCGTTTGCGCTGGAATCAAAGCGTTGGACGCCCTTCTATTCCCCAAACCAGCTTAGATGAGCCTTTGATGTGGGTCATTGCTGCCCTGCTATCCATTGGGTTGGTCATGGTGTTTTCGGCATCAATTGCGTATGCCGAAGCGGGGCGTGATACCAACAGTCGTTATTTCTATCTCGTCCGTCACTCAATCGTATTAGTGATTGCACTGACGGGCGCTTGGGTGACTTTTCAATTTCCTTCTGAATTTTGGCGCAAGCATGCGCCAAAGTTGTTTATGTTTGCCATGTTTTTATTGGTGCTGGTGTTAGTGCCCGGTATTGGTAAGGTGGTCAACGGTTCGCGGCGTTGGATTTCATTGGGGTTTATGAACTTACAACCGTCAGAAGTGATGAAGCTGGCCGTGGTGTTGTATGCCGCTGATTACACGGTACGCAAAGCTGAGTTTATGCACAGCATTGTCAAGGGCTTTGTCCCCATGGCAGTAGCGGTGTTACTGGCGGGGACGTTGTTGCTGTTAGAGCCCGATTTTGGTGCATTTGTGGTGGTGGCCTCGATTACGATGGGGACGCTGTTCCTCGGTGGCATTAACGGCAAAATTTTTACAGGCCTGATTTTTACCTCACTGGCTGGCTTTGTGTTGTTGATCATCAGCTCACCCTATCGTTTAGAGCGGGTGGTGGGGTTTATGGATCCGTGGCGTGATCCCTATGGTAAAGGCTATCAGCTGTCGCATTCTCTTATCGCGATTGGTCGCGGGGGGTGGGATGGTGTTGGCTTGGGTAATAGTGTGGAAAAGCTGTTTTACCTACCAGAAGCACACACCGACTTTTTGATGGCAGTGATTGCAGAAGAATTTGGTCTCATTGGGGTGTCAACCGTAATTGGTCTGTTTGCATGGTTAGTCTGGCGTGCTTTTCAAATTGGCCTCACTGCGCGTTCACAAGAACGCTATTTCCAAGCGTTGGTGGCACAAGCAACCGGCATCTGGATTGGGGTTCAGGCATTTATCAATATCGGGGTGAATATGGGTCTGTTACCGACAAAAGGTCTGACCCTACCGTTATTGTCCTATGGTGGCAGTGCTTTATTAGCCAACTGTGCCATCTTGGCTATTTTATTGCGGATCGATTGGGAAAACCGGCGAATTTTACGGGGATATAAACTGTGAGCAAACGAACAGCACTGATTATGGCAGGGGGGACCGGTGGTCATATTTTCCCTGCTTTGGCTGTCGCGGATCAATTACGGGAAAAGGGCTGGGACATTATTTGGCTTGGTGCCGAAGGGGGTATGGAAACACGCATTGTCCCCCCGCGTGGTTATACGGTAAATACCTTGGCCATTAAAGGTTTGCGTGGCAATGGTTTGTTGGGGTGGTTAAAACTGCCATTCACCCTGTTGCGTGCGTTTAGTCAATGTGCGGCCTTGATTCTGAGCCGGCGGCCTGATGTGGCCTTTGGTTTTGGCGGCTACACTGCCTTTGCCGGCGGGGTGATGATGCGCTTTTTCTGGAAGCCGTTGGTAATTCATGAACAAAACTCGGTGGCTGGTTTAACCAACCGCGTGTTGGCGAAAATTGCTTCGCGCACGCTGTATGCTTTTCCAACCGCTTTTTCTGACAAAACGGGCTTAGTGGGTAACCCTGTACGCGAAGAGATTGCATGCTTGCCCCTGCCGGCACAACGCTTTGCCGAACGTCAAGGCCCATTACGAATCTTGGTGGTGGGTGGTAGCTTAGGGGCTAAAGTCTTTAATGATGTGGTGCCCGCTGCTTTGGCCTTATTGCCAGTAGAAAAACGCCCGACGGTGATTCATCAGGCAGGAAAACAACATATCGAAGCACTGCAACAGGCCTATCAAACAGCCGCTGTACAAGCCGACACCCGCGCTTTTATTGATGATATGGCTGCCGAATATGCCAAAGCCGATATTCTAATTTGTCGTGCCGGTGCTTTAACCATTGCTGAATTAGCAGCAGCGGGTTGTGCCAGCATTTTGGTGCCCTTTCCACATGCGGTTGACGATCATCAAACAGGCAATGCCCGTTTATTGTCCGATTGCGGTGCAGCATGGTTAATTCCTCAACCTGAATTAACTGCAGCAAAACTCGCCGAATTATTAAGCGGATTATCCCGTGACACCTGTTTAACGATGGCAGAAAAAGCACGACAACATGCGTGCCCTGATGCGGCAAAGCGGGTTGCTGAAATCGGTATTTCACTCACTGCTTAAGTGAAAATACGGAAAAACCGCAAAAAATACGGTATTCTTACAAGCTGTTTATGAAGAACTCGGCAGTGGTAGAAACAGGCAATTACCTGTACTATTTCGCCCCTTTTCATGCTTAAGTCATCCCGTTTATCTGCCTAAATTTATAGAAGCGTTTGTGCAATGAAACATAAAGTTAAACATATCCATTTTGTCGGTATTGGTGGGGTTGGCATGTCGGGGATTGCTGAGGTGTTATTAAACCTTGGTTATCGTATTTCTGGGTCGGATGTCGCCGATGGGGTTGTGACTCAGGCGTTAAAGCGCGCGGGTGCCGAGATTTTCTTTGGTCATGATGCCCATTATGTCGCTGGGGCGGATGTGGTGGTGACCTCAAGCGCGGTTAAAGCGGATAACCCTGAAGTGATCGCTGCACGGGTGGCTGGGGTGCCGGTGGTACCTCGCGCCATGATGTTGGCAGAGTTGATGCGCTTTAAGCAGGGGATTGCGATTGCCGGTACCCACGGCAAAACCACAACCACCAGTTTAGTGGCATCAATTTTAGCGGCTGCCGGCCTTGATCCGACTTTTGTGATTGGGGGACGTTTAGAAGCGGCAGGGAGCAATGCCCGTTTAGGCTCGGGGGAGTTCTTGGTTGCAGAGGCGGATGAATCTGATGCCTCGTTTTTGCATCTGATGCCGGTGATGTCGGTGGTGACGAATATTGATGCTGACCATATGGATACCTATGGTCATGACTTAGAGAAATTACGCCAAGCTTTTATCGATTTTTTACATCAGTTGCCTTTCTATGGCCGTGCTGTGTTGTGTATGGATGACCCCGGTGTGCAGGCGATTTTGCCGCAGGTAAAAAAACCCGTGACCACCTATGGCATCACCAGTGCGGCCCAATTACGGGCAGAAAATATCCAAGCGGTGGCAGGCACCATGTGCTTTGAAGCCTGTTGGAAAGAAGAGCAACACAGTTATCGTTTACCGATTACCTTGAATCTACCCGGCCGCCACAATGTGTTGAACGCGCTGGCAGCGATTGCAATTGGGTTGGAATGTGGTGCCAGTCATGCCGCTATTGTGAAAGCGCTTGCGGAATTTTCTGGCGTGGGGCGACGTTTCCAGCGTTATGGTGAGTTGGCATTACCAGATGGCCGCCGTTTTACCTTGGTGGATGATTATGGTCACCACCCTGTTGAAATGGCTGCCACACTAGAAGCCGCCCGCGGGGCGTTTCCTGATCGACGCTTAGTTTTGGTATTTCAGCCTCATCGCTATACCCGTACGCGTGATTTATTTGAAGACTTTGTGCGTGTGTTATCAAAAACCGATGCCCTGATTTTGACAGAAGTGTATGCCGCAGGTGAGCAGGCTATCGTGGCGGCGGATGGGCGTGCGTTGGCACGTGCTGTCCGTGTATCGGGCAAAGTAGAACCCGTGTTCGTGGAACAGATGGCGGAGTTACCTGCCTTGGTATTAAATCAAATCCATGATGGGGACGTGGTGATGACAATGGGGGCAGGGTCGATTGGCTCGTTGCCGAACAAATTAGTCCAAATGGTAAACGCATAAAGGATTGCAGCGTGGAAACACCGATTTCTTTTTCCATTGACCCTACCATGCAAGCTCGTTATGGCAAGGTGGCGGTGTTATTAGGTGGCCACTCTGCCGAACGTGAAGTGTCTTTGATGAGTGGTCAGGGGGTGTTACAAGCTTTACGCAGCCGAGGTGTTGCGGCTTATCCTTTTGATCCTGCAGAAAAACCGTTATGGGTGTTAAAAGAAGAAGGGTTTGACCGTTGTTTTTTGGTGTTGCATGGCCGTGGTGGTGAAGATGGCACCGTGCAAGCGGTATTAGAAGTGCTGGGTTTGCCCTACACCGGTTCTGGGGTTATGGCTTCTGCCATTGGGATGGATAAATTCCGTACTAAGCTGGTATGGCAAGCCTTAGGGATTTCAACCCCCGATTGTGTGGTATTGACAGCAAATAGTGACTTTACTGCATTAGAACAACAGCTCGGTTTGCCTTTGATGGTTAAACCTGCCCATGAAGGGTCGTCGATTGGGATTGTCAAAGTCACTCAGCCCGGGCAACTCGCATTGGCGTATCGTGAAGCGGCGAGCCGTGATTCGTTGGTGATTGCAGAAAAATTTGTACATGGTCAGGAATACACTGCGCCCGTGCTTGGTACACAAGCACTGCCCTTGGTGAGAATTGAAGCTCCGCAGGGCAATTATGATTATGAGCATAAATATTTTACTGATGATACCCAATACTTCTGCCCCAGTGGTCTAGATGCCGAACTTGAAGCCAACATCCAACAACTGGTGTTACAAGCGTTCAAGGCAGTAGGTGCAGAAGGCTGGGGACGCATTGATTTAATGTTAGATGCGGCACAACAACCGTGGCTATTAGAAATCAATACCACGCCGGGTATGACCAGCCACAGTTTGGTGCCGATGGCTGCTCGGGCCGCTGGTCTTGAATATGAAGACCTTTGTTTGGCGGTATTAGACAGTACCTTGGCCGATGACGGGAAGCGACACAAGGAATAACCCGCCATGTGGGATAATCATCAGGCCTTAAAAGCGATTGCTAACCTGTTGTTCACAGCGGCATTTTTGATGTTGCTGTACGCCGCAGGTTTTTGGCTTGCACACTCGCCTTATGTCCCCGTCAAAAAAATTCGTATTGATGGCGAATTGAATCATGTTACGGCTGAGCAGTTACGTGCGATTGCTGAAAATGAACTCAAAGGGACTTTCTTCACCTTGAATCTTGATGCGACCCGCGCTGCGTTTGAAAAGTTGCCGTGGGTGCGGCGTGCCGCAGTGCGCCGACAATGGCCAGATCAGCTCGATATTTGGATTGAGGAGCATGTGGCTGTTGCTCGTTGGGATGAGACCGGATTGTTATCGTCTAAGGGTGAATGGTTTGATGCCGCCACCAGTGATGTATTGCCGCTGGCGCATGGCCCTAAAGGCAGTGAAAAACAACTGGCAGAAGGTCTTATAAAATTTACTGAAATTTTGGCTCGAGCCGATTTAAAGCCGATCGAATTTCGCCTAGAAGCGCGTCAAGCTTGGGAGCTGGTGTTAGAAAATGGCATGGTATTAAAGCTTGGGCGGGTTGATGTTGAACCACGGCTCCAACGATTTGTTGGGCAATGGACACGACATTTAGCCACTTTGCCTTATCGAATTGAGTATATCGATCTGCGTTATCCAAACGGATTCGCAGTTAAGATGCCCGACTACAAACCGGGTGTGAACAAGATGCCGTCGCGTCTGACGGCCCCAGCAGCCTAAGAGACATTGGGAGCGATGTGGTGAGCAAACCCAAGGAACACAATCAGATGCTAGTTGGCCTCGATATTGGCACGTCCAAAATCGTGGCGGTGGTGGCAGAAGTGCTTGAAGATGGTTCAATTAACATCATCGGCATGGGGAATGCCCCATCGCGTGGCTTGCGTAAAGGCATGGTGGTGAATATTGAATCCACCGTCAAAGCCATTCAGCGAGCGATTGAAGAAGCCGAACTGATGGCTGATTGCAAGATTCATGAAGTATTTACAGGGATTGCCGGCAGTCATATCAAGAGTGTGAATTCTCATGGCATGGTGGCAATTCGTGATGGAGAAGTGACACAAGCGGATATTGATCGGGTCATTGAAACTGCCCGCGCTGTGACTATTCCTCCCGATCATCAAGTCTTGCATATTCTGACTCAAGAATTTTGCATCGATGGACAAGAAGATGTGCGCGAGCCACTCGGCATGTCGGGGGTACGGCTTGAGGCACGGGTGCACATTGTGACCGGTGCGGTCTCGGCGGTGCAAAACATCAATAAATGTGTTCGTCGCTGTGGCTTGGATACCTTGGACTTGATTTTACAGCCATTGGCTTCGGCCACAGCTGTTTTGACCGATGACGAGCGTGATTTGGGTGTCTGTTTGATTGATGTGGGTGGAGGAACAACCGATATCGCAGTGTTTGTGAATGGTTCGATTCGTCATACGGCGGTGATTCCGATTGCTGGTGATCAAATGACTAACGACATTGCGATGGCGTTACGGACACCCACCAAAGAAGCGGAAGAACTCAAAATTGCGCATGGTTGTGCCTTAGCCCGTTTGGCAGATCAAGGTGAGATGATCAATGTGCCGGGGGTGGGCGAACGCGGCACTCGGCAGCTCTCACGGGCTACGCTGGCAGAGGTAATTGAACCACGTGTTGAAGAGTTGTTTACCCTCGTCCAACAAGAGTTGCGCCGCAGCGGGTTTGAGGATGTGATTTCATCCGGTGTGGTATTGACTGGCGGCTCTGCTTTGATGCAAGGGATGTGTGAATTGGCAGAGGAAGTCTTTCATATGCCAGTTCGTGTTGGGGTGCCAAAGTATTTTGGCGGTTTAGCCGGTGCAGTGAAAAACCCTCGCTTCTCAACAGCAGTGGGTTTGTTGACGTTAGGTAAAGAACAAATTCACCGTCCTAGCCCAGTTGAGAAAAACGAAAACGGCTCAGTGGGGCATTTATTTAGTAAAATGAAAGCATGGTTTGCCGGCAACTTTTAAACTAATTACCTTAATTTTTGGCAAATTTAACAAGGTCCCTGCGTAAACCACTGGCTGGGGATAACATTTTTTAATTCAAGATAACGTAGTTCGGGCAAAGATCTTTACGGAATTGAATCGAGGAGGCTGTGATGAGTATGGTGTTCGAAATGGTGGACGAGGCGCATGCCAAAGAAGCCATTATTAAAGTAATCGGTGTCGGTGGCGGAGGATGTAACGCAGTCGACAATATGATTGATGCCAGCGTGCAAGGTGTTGAGTTTATTTGTGCCAATACCGATGCAAAAGCATTAAAACGCAATAAAGCCTCAACCCTGATTCAGCTTGGACAAACCCTCACTAAAGGTTTGGGCGCGGGTGCTTTGCCTGAAGTGGGGCGTAACGCTGCGATTGAAGACCGTGACCGCATTGCAGAATCTTTACGTGGTTCGAATATGGTGTTTATTGCCGCAGGGATGGGCGGTGGTACGGGAACAGGTGCGGCGCCGGTTGTCGCAGAAATTGCAAAAGATTTGGGAATTTTAACGGTTGCTGTGGTGACTAAACCGTTTATGCACGAAGGTAAACGGATGAAAATTGCGCAGGATGGCATCGACTCCCTACGCAAGCATGTTGACTCGCTGATTGTCATCCCCAATGAAAAATTGATGGAAGTGTTAGGTGATGATGTCACCATGCGCGATGCCTTCCGTGAAGCAGATAATGTTCTGCGTGGTGCGGTTGCGGGGATTGCTGAAGTGATCACCACCCCTGGTTTAATCAGCGTTGACTTTGCTGATGTACGCACAGTGATGAGCGAAATGGGGATGGCGATGATGGGCTCGGCGTTGGCCAGTGGTGTTGATCGTGCGCGTGTAGCAGCGGAACAAGCAGTGGCAAGCCCATTGTTAGATGACATTACCTTAGATGGGGCTCGTGGCGTGTTGGTGAATATCTCGACTGCACCGGGTTGTCTGAAGATGAAGGAATACCACGAAGTAATGGGGATTATTCGTCAATATGCTGATCCTGATGCACAGGTAAAATTCGGTACAGCAGAAGTCGAAGACATGGAAGAAGACGAGATTCGGGTGACTTTGATTGCCACCGGTTTGACTGCACGCAAACCGACTCGTGAAGACCGTCCGGATATTCGCGTCGTCCGCACTGGCACCGACAATTCTCCGCTAGAACCATTATCCGGTTTAGCTGAATTAGATCGTCAGCCAGCGGTGATGCGTCGCGCGCGTCGTCCAGCCACATCGGTTGAACCGGTTGATTTCACCAAACCAGAAATCAGTGAGTCTTACGATATTCCCGCTTTCTTGCGCAAGCAAGCGGATTAACCATGATCTATCAGCGAACACTCAAAACAGTGATAACAGCAAGCGGAGTGGGTCTGCACTCTGGCGACCGCATCCGCTTAACCCTTCGACCGGCACCGGTCGACTCGGGTATCGTTTTCTGCCGCACAGATTTGCCCGAACCCTGTGCGCTGAAAGCCGACCCCACGCTTGTGAATGACACGCGGCTATCCTCGACGCTAGTTAATCCACAAGGTGTGCGGGTTGGCACTATTGAACACTTGATGAGTGCGTTTGCTGGGTTGGGGATTGACAATATTGTGGTCGAAATGACGGCACAGGAAACCCCTATTATGGATGGGAGTGCTGCGCCGTTTATTTTTTTACTACAATCTGCGGGGATTATTGAACAAAAACCTGCTTTAAAAAAATTTATTCGTATTAAAGAGCCGTTATACGTGAGCGAAGGCGATAAATGGGTGCGTTTGGATCCTTATGAAGGATTTAAAGTCAAACTGTCCATTGAATTTAATCATCCCGTTTTTCGCCGCTCACCGCAGACGGTAGAAGTCGATTTTGCCCAACGTTCTTATATCGATGAAATTGCTCGTGCACGGACATTTGGCTTTATGCACGAAGTTGAAACCATGCGTAATCATGGGCTTGGTTTAGGTGGAAATCTTGATAATGCTATCGTGATTGATGATGAATATGTGTTAAATCAAGATGGCCTGCGTTTTCCCGATGAGTTTGTCAGACATAAACTGCTCGACGCTATCGGTGATTTATATATCATTGGACATCCTCTGATTGCTGCTTTCTCTGGCCATAAATCTGGTCATGCCCTCAATAATCAGCTGCTACGGGTTTTATTGAGCACCCCACAGGCTTGGGAATTTGTCACTTTCCAATCTTCCGATGCAGCCCCTTCTAGTTTTCATCAACTTCCTGAATCAATGACGGTCTAAACGCTTACCTTATCACCACAGATGTCAGGAGGTAGACTCTAGCATTGCAAATAATGCGCGTTAGTGTATTCAAGGCGGCGAAGCTGCTGGGCGTCTCGGTTAAGACCTTGCAGCGATGGGATCGTGAAGGGAGGTTGGTTCCGGTAGCGCGGACGGACAGCGACCGACGCCTGTATACCGAAACACAAATCCGTGAGTTCATCGGCTTGCGGCAGGTGGCAAATACGCCAACGAAGCTGGTCGCCTATTGCCGCGTGTCCAGTGCGGCGCAGAAGCCAGATTTGGCGAATCAGCGCAAAGTGCTGGAAGAGTTCGTGGCGGCAAAGGGACTGGCGAACGTCGAATTCATCGAAAAAATTGGCAGCGGCCTGAACTTCAAGTCGTCACGGTTGTATGGGTTGAGGCACTACCGAAAAAAGCTAGACGAGGCATTCAAGAAAGATGCAGAACATGGGCCAACCT
Source organism: Aquaspirillum sp. (assembly GCF_055136605.1). Taxonomy (NCBI): domain Bacteria; kingdom Pseudomonadati; phylum Pseudomonadota; class Betaproteobacteria; order Neisseriales; family Aquaspirillaceae; genus Aquaspirillum; species Aquaspirillum sp. The sequence continues at coordinate 28,550 of NZ_JBSQVP010000013.1, forward strand.
GAGAAAGCGACCATGCAGTGATGCACTTGACCCACAAAATTGCCCTGCGTCCGACGCCTGAACAGGCAGACTATTTCAACTGCGCCTGTGGTACGGCACGGCGTGTGTGGAACTGGGCATTAGCCGAGTGGAAAAAACAGTACGTAGCTGGGCAAAAGCCCAACGCAATGGCGCTGAAAAAACAGTTCAACGCGATTAAGTACAGCGATCCGCAATGGCTCGACGAGAATGGGCAACCGTGGATCAAGACCATCCACCGCGATGCCCACGCGCAGCCGTTTGCACATCTTGCAAAGGCATGGAATCGGTTCTTCGCTGAAATCAAAGCCGGTAAGCCCGCCCATGAACCGCAGTTCAAGAAAAAGGGACATTGCCGCGACAGCTTCTATGTGGCAAACGACAAATTCAGCCTCTCGGGCAAAACGATCCGCCTGCCAAAGATTGGTGATGTGGTTTTGACTGAAGCGCTGCGCTTTGAGGGAAAGATTCTTGGAGCGACGGTTTCGCGCACGGCAAATCGCTGGTTCGTGGCCATTCAGGTTGAAGTGCCAAACACGCAGTTCTACCGTCAACGCACTGCGCATGGGATTAGCGGCATCGACTTGGGACTCAAGGCTGCCGCGACCCTCTCCAGCGGCGAATCCATCCAAGCACCCAAACCGCTTAAAGCTGCACTGCGTAGGCTGAAAATCCGTGGTCGGCGCCTTAGCCGCAAGCATGAAGCCGCAAAAATCACCGCTGGCTTTGCACCCAACGCCAACCTACCCAAAGGCGCGAGATTGCCTGTTTCCAACAATCGCAAGAAGTCCTCTGTGACATTGGCAAAGCTACATGCCCGCATTGCCAATATCCGAGCGGATTTCACCCACAAGCTCACGACTCGGCTCTGCCGTGAAAACCAAGCGGTGGTGATCGAAGATTTGCACGTCAAAGGCATGCTGGCGAACGACAAACTCGCCCGCGCCATCAGTGACGTGGGATTTGGGATGTTTCGCTTGCAGATCGAATACAAGGCAAGGCGCTATGGCACCCAGCTAATCATCGCTGACCGCTGGTATCCGAGCAGCCGCCTGTGCTCAATCTGTGGCTGGAAAAACGAGGCACTGACATTGAAGGATCGGGAATGGGTCTGTCCGCAATGTGGCACACACCACGACCGTGATCTCAATGCAGCACTCAACCTAAAACGGCTGGCAACCGCAACTGCTCTACCCGTGGCGAGTTCGCCCAGTAATGGCGACGCTACGACAGGAATGGTTCCTGTCGCAGTCGGGAAAGTGACGCCTGTCAGATACGAATGTGGTCAGCAAGACATGTCGGGGCAGGAAAAGAACCGTGCGCACTTTAGCGCACCTTCTTGATAGCAGCGCATGATGCTGTTTTTTCGTCTTTGGTTATTTGGGTTGATTGTAGGTGGCGGTTGGGCATTGGTTTGCTTCCTCTTTACCCGCGACCGCCGCTACCTACGCACTAGCCGTGCGATTGTACTTTCTTCCCTACTTTTTGCTGCTGTGTTGGTGGGATTGCGTTTTTTGCAACGATTATTTTAAACAATTGTAAATGGATTATTTAAAAGAACATTCCAGCTACCACTACCAGATTGTACCGTACCGATCAGATGGATCTCATCAGTTGAAATATTATTGATATCTTTATCATTCTGAATAAGCCAGATATCAGCTTCTTGACGGCGAATATCTGTTGTGATGAGCACTGAACGTAAAGCCCCTGTAGGGTTATTAAAAACATCATCTGCAGTAATTCCATTGCCAACAAAAAGCCCTTGAATATCATTATGCTTGGGTGCTATTGGGATATTTCCACTTTCCCACCGACCATTCGCCTCAATAATATAAACAGAGCCATTTGTAATATTTTGTGCTGCTGTTTTATAGATGACAATAGGTGTCCCTGGTTTGGGTGCTTTGGTATACCCTAATAACTGGCTGAAGTCTAAACTATCTTTCCCTATTCCATAATCGGTAATTGTGATATGGCTATTACTGTCTATATATGCATTATGGTTATTAAATTTAAAGGTATCATTTCCTAATCCTCCTGTAATTGAGTCAGCCCCTGATCCAACAAAGATAGTATCATTTCCTAGTCCGCCAGTAATTTTATCATTACCTGAACCAGTGATAATTTTATCTCCATTATTTGAAGCTTGATAAATGATATTTTTATTGCCAGTGCTAGTGAACTCAACTGCGCCTTTGCCGGTTAGTAACCCCATATCAAAGTTAGATAGATTTGAGAGGTCTGATCCAGATAGAGATAGAATGCTACCTTTAATATTTGTGTTAATCTCTTTACTTGATCCTAAGATCAAACTAGGTGTGTCGAGGTTGATTTTAAGTGTAGAAGAAATTTCTCCAGATAAGCTAATGCTACTTCCTGCTAAATTGGAGAAAAAATCATAGAATTTAGTTTCTATTGAAGTATCTTTACCAAAAACTTGTTCTGCTTTAATGCCTGAAAAATCTTTATCTGTGAATGTAATACTGAATTTGCTGCTTACTGAAGAATCATGCTTTGCTGCTTTTCCTGATAGAGAAATTTCAATAAACGAGTTATCTTTACTAACAATTTTAGATGTAATTCCTTTCGGAATAGAGGTTTGTAATTGCTTCAGAATGGTATCGGCGGCTGAACTAGAAAAATTGGCACCATCTAAACTAAAAAATAGAGATTTCTCTTTGATACTACCATCGTTAACATCTGTCTCGTTAATGGTTGTACTTGAAAAATTAAGCTTTGGCCATTCTAAAGGCGAACTCGCCAGTACATCTTTTGCTGTCGATGTAAAATCCTTAGTTAAGGCTGTGGTTAATTCTGTATTGGTTGGATGACTTCTATTAATAGCAAGATAGGTCAGTGCAACTTCTGCTTTTTTTGCTAACTGATTGACATATGCTGCGCTAGGTTGATTGATGACATAGTTAACCACATCTCCTCTGGTGATTTCTCCTCGATTTAAAAGATAAACTGCTTCTGTCAATAATTTAACATTGATGGCTGAGCCAACGACATCACTGTAAATTTTTTGAACAAAGGTTGTATTATCCTTCATACCGTCATCACTGTATTGCTTACCCGGTATTTGTAGTGCAAGATTTGCAATCTGTGCAATAGATTGACCACCCTTATGCATATTTATTGCAGCAAGATAGGTGGGATAGTCTGGCACACGATCCAAGACCGTTAAGAAAATCTTTGCAATTTCTTCTGCTCCTCCATTTGTGCGAGAAGGTGAACTATAAATAGAAGTTAAAATATCAGTCAGTGATTTTTCTCCAGTATCCACGCTACGAACTGCAACTGTAATCTCATCTGAGGGCTCACTACCCGTCAGGATTTTATAAAAGTTACTGATTAAATCTGTAGTATTACTGGTGAAAGCCATGACATATCCTTATCAGAAAAATCGACTACATAGTACGTTGGATGGTAACCTGATTCAATGTTATCAACTATCATTGCGTTTGCTAAATTGAGGCAAGTTGCTACGTTTTATGAAAAAAATCTTACTCGTTCATCAAAATTTCCCTGGTCAGTATAAACACCTTGCCCCAGCCCTCGCTGCTCGAGGTGATCAAGTGGTGGCCTTAACTATCAATCCTGCCCCCGCTATGTCGGGTGTACAAGTGTTTCGCTATGGACTCACTAGAGGTGCATCTTCAGCGATTCATCCACTGATAGCAGAGCAAGAGGTGAAAGTGATCCGTGGTGAATCTTGCGCTCGTGCTGCTCGTGCATTAAGAGAACAAGGCTTTGTGCCTGACATCATTTGTGCACATCCGGGCTGGGGCGAAGCTTTGTTCTTAAAAGATGTATTTCCTGAAGCTGCTTTACTGTTGTTTCACGAATTTTTTTATCACGCCCGTGATTTTGATGTTGGCTTTGACCCAGAATTTCCTGCTCAGGGGTTGGAAAGCGATCAGCGTTTACGGATGAAAAACGCCCATCTTTTATTATCTTTCAATGCCGCAGATGCCCTCGTTACACCGACTTATTTTCAGCGAAACACGCTACCTGTCTGGGCACATCCCATTACGGAAGTGATTCATGATGGAATTGATACCCAGAATCTGTTGCCCGATCCCACCGTGTCTCTGACCATTGATGGTAAAGCGTTGCGCTATGGTGATCCTATCGTGACATTTGTGAACCGCAATCTTGAGCCATACCGTGGTTATCACCAATTTATGCGCGCTTTGCCATTATTACAACAACAATGCCCTGAAGCGCAGATTGTGATCGTAGGCGGCGATGATGTGAGTTATGGGGCACGACCGTCTGCCGGAAAAACGTGGAAACAGATTTTCCTTGAAGAAGTAGAAAGTGAACTGGATCTGAGCCGGATTCATTTCGTAGGTACGTTGGCTTACCCACAGTTCATCACTTTACTGCGACTATCCGCTGCTCATGTTTACTTAACCTATCCTTTTGTATTGTCTTGGTCGTTGATTGAGTCGATGAGCTTGCAGTGTCCGATTGTTGCTTCAGATACAGCGCCGGTCCGTGAGGCTATCCGTCATGGTGAGAATGGATTATTGGTGGATTTCTTCCAGCCTCGTCAATTAGCCGATGCCATCGCACGCCTACTCAAGCAACCCGACTATGGACGGCAGCTTGGTGCACAAGCAAGAAAAACCGCCGTTGCAAACTATGATCTAAAAACCGTGTGTTTACCGCAACACTTGGCATTGATTGATCGTCTTATTGATATGAGAAAAGGCTAAATAGTCATGGAAAAAACACTCGTTGCGACCGCTGCCGGTTCAACTTCTCTTTCCCCTGCTTTTCCAAACCCAATCTTGAAAACCAAATTCAGTGGCGATTATCGTATTGATGCTTTAATTGAGGATATTGATTTTCGTTGGAATAAGGATAAACCTGTTGGCTCAGCAGTTGAAGTGACCTTCAGTTTCATGGAAGCAAAACCCATTTATGGTGGAACAGACGATGGTTCTGGTTCGGGGTTTTATCGTTTTTCTGAACAACAGAAACAGGCTACTAGGGATATACTCAAAGATATCTCTGCACAGACAGGCTTAACATTTCGTGAGGTGAATGATTCTAGCCAAACTTATGGGCAACTTCGCTTTGGTAGTAACGATCAGACTAAATCCTCAGGATACGCTTGGCTCCCTTATTCAAACACAGGGAGTTATGCTGATAGAAATGGTGATGTTTGGATTAGTCGCGATTATGCAAGTAACCAAACACCGGGACATTTCAACTATGCGACTTTAGTTCATGAAACATTACATGCTTTAGGTTTGAAACACCCCGGTGATTATGATGCAGGAGGTGAAAATGAAACCTTGAGTGGTAATTATCTAGGCGTTAAAGAAGATAATTTGCAGTACACTACAATGTCCTACCGTGATGCTGCAAATGGTTTGGAGTTACAGCAAAAGGGGATGGGACTTTATGATTTATTAGCATTACAGTATCTATATGGCAGTAAAGCTTATCAAATTGGAGATAATGTCTATCGTTTTACAGATCAAAATGGTCAGGCAATGCAGTTGTTAAATGATACTGCAGGATATGATATTTTGAATTTTTCAGCTATTTCGACTGGCTTGACGATTGATATCAATGAAGGAGGATTTGCCTCATTTGGTAAAACCAATGACGGTAGAAATAGTGCTGATAATCTAGCAATGGCTTTTGGTACGCAAATTGAGGAAGTCGTTGCGACGGATAACAATGATATTATCACCGGTAATTCTTTAGCGAATGTCGTTTATTTGCGACGCGGCACAGATCGTTTCAATGGTGAAAAAGGATTGGATACTGCTGTTTTAGAAGGACGAATGCAGGATTATCAACTGCAGCTGACCAACAACAGCTCAATCATTTTGAATCCTATTTCTGCGCAATTAGATGGAAGCAAAACCCTGAATCAAGTCGAACGAGTGGGTTTTAGTGATGGTTATTTTGCCTTTGATGTGGGTATGAACCAAAACGGCGGTAAAGCATATGCATTATGGTATGCAGGATTTGACCGTGCGCCGGCACCCAAAGAAATTGGACGTTGGTTGGCTGAGTTTGATGCAGGAAAAACCATGTCACAAGTCGCTGATAGTATGTTAAAAGCGTATGCACCAACGGTCAGTCACCAAGATTTAGTCAGTGTCTTGTATCACAATGTCGTGGGTTTTTGGCCAGACCAAGCGGTATTAAATCTTTATACTGGTATGTTACAACGAGGTGAGCAGACACAAGCGAGTCTATTTGCCTTAGCCGCCACGACAGCTGAGAACCAGAATCAGGTTATTGCTGTGGTTGGGAGTCAATTTGCTTATCAGCTGGACGGACAAGCTTAATTTTTTGAGGATGAGAACGGATGTTGGGTCACAAAAAGCCAATTGGGCGATGGATTGTTGTCATGCTGTGGTGTTTCAGCAGTGGTATGGCGTTGGCACAAACAGCAGATGAGGCTTTGTTGGCGGCTCAACTCAATTTTCAACGTGCAAAAGCCAGTATTGATGAAGCAGACAAAAAACTGCAATTGGCCACTCAAGCCCATACGCTGGCAGAACAACGATTGTTGGATGCGCAGCGTATGTTGCAGCAGGCTAGCCAAGATTTACAGCAAGCGCAGCTAGGCCGGCAAACTGCAGACACGGATTTGTTAGAAGCTACCGAGCGTTTGAATCAAGCATGGCGGCGTAAACAGGCAGAGTGATTCTCTTAAAATGCTGCAGCGGTAAGATCAAAGCAACACAATATCAAACTGTTCTTGGCTATACGCAGTTTCAACCTGTAGCGAAATGGGTTTACCGATAAAATCGACTAACATCGCCAGTGATTGTGATTCTTCGTCGAGGAACATATCAATCACCGGTGGCGAAGCTAGGATGCGGAATCCGCGTGTTTCAAATTGGCGTGCTTCACGCACAATTTCTCGTTGAATTTCATAACACACTGTCTGTGCGGTTTTAATCTCGCCTCGCCCTTGGCAGGTAGGACACGGTTCACATAACACATGGGCTAAACTCTCGCGGGTCCGCTTACGGGTAATCTCAACCAAGCCCAAACTGGTAAACCCGTTAAGGGTGACACGGGTTCGGTCACGGGCTAAAGCTTTTGCCAATTCGTTTAATACCGCTTGTTTGTGCTCGTCGCTGTCCATGTCGATAAAATCGACAATAATAATCCCGCCGAGATTGCGTAATCTGAGCTGTCGTGCAATGACGTGGGTGGCTTCTAAATTGGTTTTAAAAATCGTTTCATCAAAGTTACGCGTGCCAACAAAGCCACCCGTGTTGACATCAATCGTTGTCATTGCCTCAGTTTGATCGATGATGAGATAACCACCAAACTTCAGATTGACTCGTCGTGCTAATGCGCGATCGATTTCTTCTTCAATCCCATGTAGTTCAAACAAAGGACGTTCGCCGCTATAGCGTTCAATCCGACTCATCACTTGGCTGACATATTGCGCTGCAAATTCGGCCATCTTTTCGTAATTCTCTGTCGAATCAACGATGATTTTTTCTGTGTTTTCACTGACCATATCGCGTAATACACGCAGCGATAGGGATAAATCTTGGTAGAGTACTGTTTCGGGTGGCATCAGCTTAGTTTGTTGGCCAATATCAGCCCAAAGTTTAGTCAGGTATTCGATATCGGCAGCTAATTCTTCATCCGTGGCGGTATCGGCACTGGTGCGAATGATATAACCGTGTGGACCGATATTCGGTAATAAGGCTTCTAATCGGCTTTTGAGCTGGTGGCGTTCGGTTTCCGACTCTATTTTTTGCGAAACACCAATATGGTTTTCTTGTGGTAAGTGGACTAAAAAACGTCCTGCCAAACTGATTTGTGTCGAGAGCCGTGCACCTTTGGTACCGATAGGGTCTTTAATCACTTGCACTAACAGCGTTTGTCCTTCCCGCAGCATATTTTCGATGCGTTGGGTTTCTGCAGGGTGTTGTCGTTGTTCGAGGATATCTGCGACATGAAGAAAAGCGGCCCGTTCTAACCCAATCTCGATGAATGCCGATTGCATTCCTGGTAACACGCGCCGTACTTTACCAAGATAGATATTGCCCACAATCCCTCGGCTTGCAGTCCGTTCGATATGCAGCTCCTGTACCACGCCATCTTCAATAATTGCCACCCGTGTTTCCTGTGGGGTGATATTCACCAGAATCTCATCACTCAATCGGACACTGTCGCGGGGGGGGAGCGGTATTGGCGCACTCATCAGGATTCTTTCGGCTGTAAAACAAAAGGGATAGCAAAGCGTTGTAGCAATAAAGCAGTTTCGTGCAGTGGAAGACCCATGATGCCAGAGAAACTACCGTCAATTTTACGGACAAAGGTTTCGGCTAAGCCTTGGATGCCGTATGCCCCTGCTTTATCAAACGGTTCTCCGCTGGCGAGATAGTGCGCTAACCACGTATCAGGAATTGTAAAAAAACTCACATCACTTTGAGAGACCACACTGACGATCTTATCTTGATCGGCAATAGCGACCGCAGTAAAGACTTGATGCTGTTGGCCCGACAGCTGCTGCAACATCGCTCGGGCATGAGCAGGCGTATCTGGTTTACCAAAAATGGTTGAACCCAAAGCAACGGTGGTATCTGCAGCGAGTACAGGCTTGCTTGGCAGGCCTTGTTGTTGACACAGTTGTTGCGTAGCAAGGGCTTTGGCGCGTGCGAGTCGCTCCACATAGTGCAAAGGAGCTTCCCCATCCATTTCCGTTTCATCGATATGGCTGGGGATAACGTGATACACCACCCCCAACCGCGTCAATAATTCGGCGCGGCGAGGGCTGGCAGAAGCCAAATACAGATCGACTGCGGCGGTCATGCCAGCTTGCCGTGGCATTGTTTGTATTTCTTCCCTGATCCGCATGGGCAAGGGTCGTTACGCCCCACACGGATGCCTTGGGCTGCCAGATTTTCTGGGCTGTACGGGTTACCGTTTTCCTCATCCTGTTGCATAGGGTGCAAGCTGTCTGTGGCGGCGGGATGATTCGCGATGCCGGCGATGGTCTCCGGCTCTACCGCATCGACATCTTCTTGCCCACGCACTTGAACGGTCATCAAGATTTGTGCGACATCGCGCTTAATCCGTTCCAACATATCAGAGAACAGTTCAAACGCTTCGCGTTTGTATTCTTGTTTCGGATTTTTCTGGGCGTAGCCACGTAGATGAATCCCTTGCCGCAGGTGATCGAGTGCAGCGAGGTGTTCGCGCCAATGTTGATCAAAATGTTGTAACAACACAGCACGTTCAAATTGCCGCATTACATCCACACCAGCCAGATCAATTTTGGCCTGATATTGGTCACGCGCAAGGTCTAACAAGCGTTGTTTGATCGCGACCAAATCGGCATGTTGATCTTGGCTTAGCCAATCGGCGATTGGGGAACGTAGTTGGAATTCGGCATGTAAAGCCATTTCCAAACCCGCCACATCCCATTCTTCTTCCATCGACTCAGGCGGAATATGGGCGTCAAACAAGCTGGACAGCACATCATCGCGCATGGTGCTTACCATCTCGGCAACGTCCTGACTTTCTAGAATCTCGTTGCGTTGTTGGTAAATCACACGGCGTTGATCGCTGGCAACATCATCGTATTCCAACAGTTGTTTACGGATATCAAAGTTACGGCCTTCTACCTTGCGTTGGGCATTTTCAATCGAACGGGTCACCCAAGTGTGTTCAATCGCTTCGCCTTCTGGCATTTTCAGCTTGTCCATGATGGCTGCGACGCGATCAGAGGCAAAAATCCGCAACAAAGGATCTTCTAAACTGAGATAGAAACGGCTAGAGCCCGGATCCCCTTGTCGGCCGGCCCGTCCGCGTAGCTGGTTGTCAATCCGGCGTGATTCATGGCGCTCGGTGCCGATAATGTGTAAACCACCGGCAGCCAACACCGCATCATGGCGTTGTTGCCATGCTTGCCGTAAATCGGCAATGCGTTGAGTTTTTTGTTCTGAGCTGAGTGTTTCGTCCACTTCGATAGCACGAATTTCAGGTTCGGGATTCCCCCCCAACACAATATCCGTTCCTCGGCCTGCCATATTGGTGGCAATGGTCACAGCGCCAGGACGCCCCGCTTGGGTGATGATGTCGGCTTCTCGGGCATGTTGTTTTGCATTCAACACTTCATGACTGAGCCCTTCTCGTTGTAACAGCTGCGACAACAATTCAGAGCTTTCAATCGATGTGGTACCCACTAACACCGGCTGTCCACGTTCGCGACAAGCACGAATATCTGCGACGATAGCCGCATTTTTTTCTTGCGATGTTTTATAGACCAGATCGAGATGATCTTTCCGCACCATCGGACGGTTAGTCGGGATAATGACCGTCTCTAAACCGTAAATTTGCTGGAATTCATACGCCTCAGTATCCGCAGTCCCCGTCATCCCCGACAGTTTTTGATACAGCCGGAAGTAATTTTGGAAGGTAATCGAAGCGAGAGTTTGGTTTTCGCGTTGAATAGCGACATTTTCCTTCGCTTCAACGGCTTGATGCAGCCCTTCTGACCAACGGCGGCCAGACATCAGACGGCCGGTAAATTCATCGACAATGACCACTTCGCCGTTTTGCACCACATAGTGTTGATCTTTGTGGAATAGCGCGTGGGCCTTCAAAGCGGCGTTGAGGTGATGCATCAGGGTGATATTGGTTGCCGAATACAGACTATCGCCTTCTTTCAACAAACCTGCCTCAATCAGCAAGGCTTCTGCATGTTCATGGCCTGCTTCTGATAACAACACTGAGTGTGCTTTTTCGTCCACCCAATAATCACCTTCGCCTTCTTCTTCTTGTTGCCGAATCAGTTTTGGCGGGATGGCATTCATGCGGCGATAGAGATCAACATTATCTTCGGCAGGGCCGGAAATAATCAGCGGTGTCCGTGCCTCATCAATCAAAATCGAGTCAACTTCATCCACGATGGCAAACGACAACGGACGTTGTACCCGTTCCATTGGGCTATAGACCATATTGTCACGCAGATAGTCAAAGCCAAATTCGTTGTTGGTACCGTAGGTGATATCAGCTGCATAGGCCTCTTGTTTTTGATCATGTGGCATCTGCGACAAATTGACGCCAACGGACAAGCCGAGGAAGTTATACAGCCGCCGCATAATGTTGGCGTCACGTTGTGCCAGATAATCGTTCACTGTCACGACATGCACGCCTTGTCCGGCCAAGGCATTGAGATAGGCGGGTAGGGTAGCCACCAAGGTTTTCCCCTCACCTGTCCGCATCTCAGCGATTTTGCCATCATTGAGCACCATGCCGCCGATCAGCTGGACGTCAAAGTGCCGCATATTCATCACTCGCCGGCTGGCTTCACGGCATACGGCGAAGGCTTCGGGTAGCAGCTGTGCCAATGTTTCGCCATTGCTCAATCGTTGGCGAAATTCAGCAGTTTTGGCTGTTAATTCAGCATCCGTCAGCTTTAGTAAACCCTCTTCAAGTGCGTTAATGCGAGTCACCGTCTGTCGGTATTGTTTAAGCAAGCGGTCATTGCGACTGCCGAATACTTTTTTGAGCAACGTGGAAATCATTGGAGTCTTTTAGTCTAGGGCTAGGCCAAGGAAATGGCGTCAAGTGTAGCACAGCGCAACCCTAATCAGCATCGATAGGTCTTTTTTGATAATGTTTTTGTCATTAAACATCTTTAAAAATGCTTATGTTGTTGCTCATGTTGACGTCAATCAAAAATTGATAAATTTGTTTCATTTACCCCTATGCGAATATAGAAAAGTTCTGTCTTATTGCAGCCTTGTCATAAACCTTTAGCTTAGAGTGTGGAAGGCCATGCGTCGCATCCGCCAGACCGATTTGGTTCTTAACGAACCCCTACCTTGGGCACTGCACGACGAGCACGGCAATTTGCTGTTGCGCCAAGGTTATGTGATTACCATGCAACGTCATGTCGATAGCCTACTTGCGCGCGGGGTGTTTGTGCGTGAAGCTGGCGATGATGACGAACCGATGGTAGATGGTGGGCCGCTGCCTGCCAAAACTGTGCAACTCAAAGATCCTGTCTTTGCTCGGGCTGATAGTATGGCCCTGAGCTTAAAGCGTTTATTCGCCTTAGCCTTACAAGATCCCGGTCGAGTTGATTTTTCCACCCATGTGCAAACCTTGGCTAATCATTTGATTGAAGCTGCACAAGACGACCCAGACAGTCTATTGGCGGCCAGCCATCTCGATCGCCAAAATCCCTATCGGGTGATTCAGCAATTTCTCGGTGCGTGTTTAACGGCCTTGTTAGCCCCTGCTGTCGGCATTGCCGGTCAGGAAAAAGTGATGCTAGTTTGTGCGGCACTGACGCGTGACCTTGGCCTATGGCCAATGGATGAAGCACTCGCCGGAGCAGGCAAAACCCTTTCTGACAGTCAGCGGGCTTTGGTGAATGAACATTCGGTGCGCTCGGTGGCCTTGTTACAACGGCAGGGGGTCACCGAAAGTCTGTGGTTGCAATGGGTGAGTCAACATCACGAGCGTTGTGATGGTACTGGCTATCCGGCTAAGTTAGCGGGAGATCAGTTGGATGCCGGCACCCGCCTGCTTGGTCTGTGCGATTCGTATGCCGCGATGGTCATTCCCTATCCAGCGCGTAAACCGCAATTTCCTGCTAATGCTTTGCGGCAGCTCTTTTTAGAGCGTGAAACCCGTTATGATGCTTTGCAAGTTGCCGCTTTATTTAAATTACTCACAAAATATCCGCCTGGGGCATTGTTGAAACTGAACACCGGTGAAATTGCTGTGATTAAAGCGCGCCCTACTGCCCCCGAGCTACCACCCACCTCTTTTGTGTTGTATGACGTACAAGGTATGCCCATGTTGCAACCGAAACCCTGTCATATTGTGAATCCTGAACAGCAAGTGACGGCGATGGTGCCGGTTGAAGAATGTCGTTCTGCTTCGCTGATTATTAAACGGTTGTGGTTAAAGCCCGAGGCCAGTAAAGAAAAAGAAACTGTTGCTGCGGCTTCTTAATGCTGTGGTGGGTTGAGATTAAATCTGGATAGCAAAATCAACATAGGAGGGCGAGAACAGGGGCATGATTATCATGCTGTGCTATCCCTGCCTGCGGTGTCACAGCAGGTCTCTCGCAACATGACGATGAAACAGAATCTGCCTGTTATTGATCGAGAAACCGAACTCGAAGAAGGTGTTTCGCTGGTTTCGAAAACCGATTTAAAGGGGGTCATTACCTATGCCAACGAAGCATTTATCAAGGTCAGTGGCTTTTCTGCTGATGAGTTGATTGGGCGTAGTCACAATATCGTCCGCCATCCCGATATGCCGCCAGCGGCCTTTGCGTGGATGTGGCGCACCCTACAACGTGGCCGCCCTTGGCGTGGTTTGGTGAAAAATCGCTGTAAAGACGGCGGTTTTTATTGGGTTGATGCTTGTGTTGTGCCGGTGCGAAAGAATAACGAAACCATCGGCTATATGTCGGTACGGCAACGCGCTGATCGTAAAGAAATTGAACGCACAGAGGCGCTTTATGCACAGTTGCGTGAAACCGGCGCAGGCATTCCCGAACGCAAATTGCCCAATTTAATGACCATTAAAAATGGTTTTTGGTTGGGGTGTATTTTTGTGATTTTCCTGATGCTTGCTGGTGGTATCTTGGGGATTGGTGGCTTGCGGCTATCGAATGATGCCTTGACCTCGTTGTATCAACAACAACTGATTCCGATTGGTAAGATCAGCGAGATCGACCGATTGATGCTAGAGAATCGGGCGGTTTTGCTCGAATTTCAGCGTGATGCCGATCAACAACGGCAAGGGGATGAACAGGCGATGACTCCTGCCTCGCGCCTTGCTGATATTCAGGCACGGCGCACCGAGATGGAACGCTTATGGCAGGAAGTACAAGCGGTTGAAATGGATGTCGCTGCAAAAAGTGCGCGGCTGGCATTTGAACACCGCTACCAGCGTTATCTTGAGCATGGCCTAAAACCGATTGAAGCCGCTTTAGCCGCCGGTCAATTCGAACGCGCCGCCCAGTTAGTTTCGTTGCATTTATCACCGCTGTATCACGAGGCGGCACAAACCAACCAAAAACTGCAACAAACCATGCGCGCGAACGCTCAAATAGCCTATCAAGAAACCCGTGAACGCAACCGCAGTATTTGGGAAGCCGCCATGGCAGGGATTGCGTTTGGTATTTTTGCGGTGTTGATTGTGGGCGCGATTTTCCTGCGCGATATTGTGCAGCCGTTAAATAAAGCCATCACGCGTTTTGACCGTATTGCACAGGGTGATTTAACCGACCCAGTGGATTTATCTGGTCATGGTGAAACCGGACAGCTAAACCGCGCCATTGCGACGATGCAGCTGCATTTAAAAGTGATGATGGATGAGATCAGTTTGGTCTCGAATCGCATCTATGGCAGCTGCCATCATCTCAATACCGCCTTGTTTGAAGTGGCGGAACATTCGGAAGAACAGCACGACCGGGTATATCAAGCCACAGCTGCGATGCGTGATACGGTTGCCGAATCGGGGCGTTTGGGTGAACAAGTGGAGCAGTTGGCGACGACGGCAGAACAGTTGCACTTTACGGTTCGTGATCGTGAGCTGATTCGGGCGGAGTTGGAAAGTTTGGCGCAGCAGGTGATGGCGCTGGCACAACAGGCGGCGGTATCGACACGCTTGCAGGCGTTTGGTGCAGAAGAGATTGCGGAAAAAATGGGGCAGATTGCTGAGTTAATTGTCGATAATCGCCATGAAACCCAATCGGCGTATGCCGCTTCTGAACGCCTTAAAACCGCAGCCGATCAGCTTAAACAGTTAGTGGGATATTTCGAAACCACGAAGTCGGTAAACCCACAATAGCTTGTTGCGCAGAGTGTGGGTGCATTGACGAATGCGCCATATCTGGACTGGTATGGCGCGTTCTTTGTGCTTAGGTTTCGCGGTATGTTGGCAGTTAGCGACTGCCCATTAAGCGTCTTTAGGAATCGCTACATCAACCAGCGTAGGTTGTAGGATCGGCAAAATTGCCTGAGGCGAGAGGCCAACCAGATAACCGCGTTTACCCCCATTGAGGTAAATTTTCTCTAAATCGACAATGCTGGCCTGCATATAAACCGGCATCGGATTACGGGTACCAAATGGGCTGGTACCGCCAACAAGATAGCCCGAGTGTTTATTGGCAACCTCTGGCGGGCAGGGGGTGATGGTTTTAACCCCGATCTGCCGCGCCAAATTTCGCGTTGAAACCTCACAATCACCATGCATCAACACAATCAGTGGCTTGCGCTGCTCGTCTTGCATGATCAATGTTTTAATCACCACATGCTCATCAACGCCTAAGGCTTGCGACGACACTCGCGTGCCGCCTTTTTCCTCGTAGTCGTACAGATGATCGCTGAACACAACCCGATGTGCGCGTAGCACACGAATAGCGGCGGTGACAGGCGGCTTCTGGCTCATCTAAGTTAGCCCTCAACACCATATTGCGCCCGATAAGCGGCGACGGCATCGCGATATTGCGCGAGTGCTTCACTGTCTTGCAAAAAGGTCATTAAATCACGCAGCGTGGCAATCGCAATGACGGGAATGCCATATTGCTGTGCCACTTCTTGAGTCGCAGACAATTCACCTTGCCCACGCTCCATGCGGTCTAATGCAATCGCTACCCCCGCTGGCTCCGCACCCGCAGCCCGAATCAGATTGACCGATTCACGGACGGATGTACCCGCAGAAATCACATCATCAATAATCAAAACTTTGCCTTGCAACGGTGCCCCGATCAGCACCCCACCTTCGCCGTGGTCTTTGGCTTCTTTGCGGTTAAACGCCACAGGAATATCTCGGCCATGCTCCGCCGCCAACATCATCGACGTGCCAGCAGCAAGGGTAATGCCTTTGTAAGCAGGGCCAAAGAGCATGTCGAATTGGACACCAGATTCGGTAATCGAACGTGCGTAGAAACGTGACAAGGCTAACAAGCTTTGGCCGTGGTTGAACAAACCGGCATTGAAGAAGTAAGGAGATAAACGCCCGGCTTTGGTCACAAACTCGCCAAAGCGTAGCACTTGTTCATCTAGGGCAAAACGAATGAAATCTTGACGAAAATCGCTCATGGTATCCAAGCTCAACGATGAAAAATGCGACAAGGATACCATGAGCTTTTATGTCTTTGCTGCA
>NZ_JBSQVP010000014.1:0-44319 GCF_055136605.1 Aquaspirillum sp.
GCTACACTCCGCTCGAGGCAATCTACCGCCAACAGTTTACGAGCGGAACATGGCAACAAAAAAACCGATCTTGGTGTCTCAAAAAATTTGACCGTTACATATGGCAGAAGTTCCAGACTTTCTGGACGAGGGAAGAGGTGTTCATAGAGGAAATGCCTGTGCAATTGGTTGTATGCGCTGTTCAAATACGTTGGCTTGAGTGCAGCAATTTTTCACTTGTTGCCATTGTTGGGTAATAGATCCGGCGCGTGCTTGGTATTCACGGCGGGTTTTTCTAATCTTTAGATGCCGTGGCAACTGCGACAATGCCGTTTCAAGACCAAGGTTACATTCAAGGCCTGTGAGCAATGCGTGTCTATTCGGTAATGTTGCAGCCGCCAGCCAAGCATCACTGGATTTTGATGGAATACAAAATAGGCTTTTTGCGCCAGAAGATGTAATTCCCAGCCAACTCAACAACACCTTCTCCAATGCTGCCACAGTATTTGCGGGAGGCGGACATGGTTGCTCACATGGTAAGCCTTGTAGTGCAGCTGCCGCGTGCTCCACTGCTGAACCACAGTCGGCATAATGCTTACCCGCAACATCAGCATCTAAATGGATAATCACTAAATCAAACTGCGACAACGTCGGATCATCCTCAATGCTAGTGGCTCCGCGCAAACGAAAATTCTGACACCACTTAAAGACACCGCACCAGCCGCCGCCCATGTCGGGGCGTGTGGGTTCGGGCTGCAATTGCGTCAGAACAAATGGGCATTTCAGCACAGCTTTGAGCGTGGCTTCGATGATCACGAAATCGGTTATACCCTCGGCAACCAAGGCAATTCTAGGCTCATACATTCGGCACAGCTCCCAGATGGCCCATCAGCCATAGGCGTGACAGCGGGTATTTGTCATTCATGTTTAGTAATTCGTCACTCAGCTCAATACGGCGAATAACGGTATGCCCTTTACTGTTGCGTTCAACAGCAAACAACCTAATCTCTGGGTTGCTTAGATCCAGACCATCCAGTACAGCGGGATTATGTGCGGTAAATAGTAATTGTCTGGATGTGTCAGACTGGAGCAGCCACTTGGCAAGTTTGTCGGTGAGGCGAGTAACAAGCCGTGGATTCAATGCTTGGTCTAGGTTATCGATCGCCAGCATTCGTGGGGAGTGGGGAGACAGGCATAAAATAGCGCAAAACAGCACATACAATGCCCCTTCACTGGCATCGTAAGCCGTCAACGTGTTGCGGCTTTTTCGCATGAAACGGTCGGTAAATTTCAAAACTTCTTTGGTACGGGCGACGGAAGGAGACAGCAAAGCACCCGCAGAGGTTGTGGTTTGAATGTCAGCCACCCAGTCCACCAGCTCAAAAACACTGTCCAACAGTTCTTCATCGTGCTCCAGAATGGTTTTTCGGAACTCAGCAAAGGCTTCTGCCAATCGGCCACCCGATAAACCGAGCGGGGCGCGTGATTGCGAGTCACTAACCATTGCGCGCAAAGTGGGTGTATTGGGTGAGTAAATCGCAAAATTTTGCAAAGTTTGCATCAAAACGGCGGCGGGGCTATTTTTGTTCACTTCAACCAGTTTCAATGCTGCGAGTCCCGCCGTCGGGGTCAAGTTGCGTTTGCTGCGTACACCGTCAGAAATGATTTTCTCTGTGCCGGAGGTCAGTCGTTCGGTTTTGAACGACCAAGCGGGTTCTGGGTTTTCCAACGGGTTGAGCAGAGAAACACGATAGCTAGCATTTTCACTTTGAGCCTGCAAGCCAATTTGCACTGGCACATTCACAGATTCAAATGAGGTTTTGTAAAGGCGTGGCATTCCTGCCCTGACACCACGACGCAACAATGATTCATCGTCAACACGGCCATTGGCTGCGGCACTCAGCACGCCAATGGCCTCTAACACATTGCTTTTGCCCACACCATTGGCACCGATGAAGCAGTTGACCCGTCCCAATTCAAGGGTTTGGGACACAATGGATTTGAAGCCATCAATTTGAATAGATCGAATCACTGAACACTCCCATCGTTGTTCGGGTTCTTTGCCTTTCTGGGACTCCGCCGCTTCTTCTCCCCCAGCGCCGCCCGTTCAGCGCGGATGCGCTCTAACAGCACACTGGCCGGTTCGTCGTTCGGGTCTTGTGGTACGAGTTGGCCGGAGAAGGCAGCGCGCAGGATGTTTTGGCGTTGGGCGGCGGATTGTTTGAGGGAGAGTTCGATTGCTGTGCTTTGCTGTTGCACAGCATCCATTGCAGTCTGTAATAGATTAACGATTTCTTTTTGCTCGTCGATTGGCGGTAGAGGAAATGCCAGTTCAGCGAATCGCCCCGCACCGAGGTGAGCAATATTTGTTGTGATTTTGGCGATCTTCCTGAATTTGCCTGAGTGCATGTAGTGAAGGAAAACCGCTATTGCGTATTCAGAGAGCACACCGCTTTCGGCTTGGAAACGAACCAATGTATTTGTAAAACAAACACGGGGGAGCTCACCACGATAGATTGCTGGACGCCCGACCAACTCTAGGCTTTGTCCTTCGTTCAGTAAAATGTCCCCAGAACTGAGCAGAAAGGAGGCTTCATCTTCCTTAGAAAAGTGCATCTCCATAACGTCTGAAATATCAATGCGTTCTTCAAACACGTTTGCCACTCTCAGATACGGCACCATATTTGCGCCGCTGTGGAATTGCGGCGCTCTTTGCCGACCAAGTTGCACCTCTCCTGCTTGATCGACTCGAGCCCACACCCACCCCTCTGGCAGTTCCGGCAAATCGGTTGTATCTGGTTGCACTGGCTCGGGGTATTTCTTCTGCCAATCCTTGGGCGGGGTTTTGCCTTGTTCTTTGAATTTGGCTAATTGCTTGGTTTCCCAACGGGCGCGGCGCTCGGTCAGGATACGTTCGAGCAATTTCGCGCCGGTTTCCGATGGCTTGTTGTTTGCTCGCCATTCGGCAGTCAACGCACCTTCGACAGCGGCTTTTAGCAATGATTGGCGGTATTGCTTGAGTTTTTTCTGTGCTGCTTTGAGCTCGGCTACGCCGGCATCGAGGTCGGATAACAGTTCTTCGAGTTTCGCGACGATGCGGGTTTGTTCGGAGGTGGGGGGTAATGAAAAAGGAATTTTTGCTAATACCACGGGATCAATGTGCGGGATGCCGACGCCTTTGGTGCGAGTATTCAGATACCCATAATTCGAGTGAACAAAATAATAAAGAAATGAAGGCTCTACTAAGTCAGATGTCAATCGAGCAAGTGTTGATCCGATAAAGCCGCCGATTCCTCTGCCAGCTAAACCTGCTCTCGCACCGTCCCACACCAATAAAGTATCCGATGGCTGGCAGCATGGTACGTTCTGTTCTGGTGCGTACTCCTCAACCTGTTTGGTTTCAAAAGCTGATATGTTGATATAAGGCACCAACCGATTTTCACCCTTGGATCCTAGACCAATCGGCTTCTTCCCCTTCTGGATTTGCAGTGCATCACCTAGGGCTATTTGCATCCATCCATTTGGCAATTCACTCACGCCACCAACTCCCTATTCATTTCACTCATCAACATGGTTAATTCCTTGCGATTCATTTAGATGGCTCCCTTCGACTTCGCTCAGGGAGCGGTTAGGTGCAATGCCCCCCGCTGGCTGAGCGCAGTCGAAGCCAGCACTATCAGCTTTCAAATACGAACTCTCGTTTCTACAGGCTGCCAGTTGATGCAGTCGGTCAAAATCCCTCGCCATCAACGCTTCCTTTTTCTTTCTACTCCACCCCTGTATTTGTTTTTCACGAAAAAATGCCTCGTCAATTCGTGAATACTCTTCAAAATACAACAATTCAACTGGCAGTCTTTTGGCCGTATGACGAGCTCCTAAACCTTGCTGGTGCTCCCAAAGACGTTTCTCAATATTCCAAGTACTTCCGGTGTAATAACTGCCATCAGCACAACGCAAGATGTACATATAAGGCATGAAATTTCTTCTCTTTATTAGATACTACCTTCGACTTCGATAATTGCTCCCTTCGACTTCGCTCAGGGAGCAGTTAGGTGTAACACCCCCGCTGGCTGAGCGCAGTCGAAGCCAGCACTATCAAAGCCAAAACAACCAACCCACTGACTCCCCTCGACTTCGCTCAGGGAGCGGTTAGGTACAATTTCATTACGCCACCAACTCCATATTCATTTCATTCATCAAAGTGTCCAACTCCTTGCCAAACAAGCCCCAAGCTTTTTGCAATCCACCCTTGTCGGCCAATTCAGCATAATCAAAATCATCACGGCTAATACTACAACTGCTGGCAATGTGCTCTTTCATCAGCCGCAGCCATTCCGTTTGCTCCGGCGTAAAGGCCGTGCCGCGCTGGGCGTTGTGACGGAAAATCCAAGTTTGAAAACGCTTATCCACTTCTTCAGCAAACGGTTTAAGCTCACCATCCAAGCCCAAAGCAAAACGCACAAGCGACACCAAATCAGTAAGCTGGCGCTTACGGTCAGCGCCTTTTACAGCCGCATTCTGCACACGGGCATAAGCACTCCACAGTCGCTCGGTCGTCAACATCAACGGCGGTTTACTCAAATGATCGTACAACTCTTCAAGCATATCGAAGGTAAGTGCACGGCGCTGGTAAGGCTGTTGATAAAAAAATCCCAGTGCAGTGATTTCATCTTTATGCGCGGCAATGTAATCCGCAAAGCTTTGAATCGTTGCTTTGGCTTGTGCTTCAGCATCTGCTGAAAAACCACTGAAAATAACCTGATCAAGGTTGATATGGTCGATAATTTGCTCTCGCTCACGGCGCGCATTCTCAATTTCATCACGCAGCGCGGGATTATCAAAAGGCGCACAAGCAGTGGCCACGCGCGCGGCACGAGCAGCTTCTATTTCTTCTGGCAAGAGGCTTTCTTCTGAACGAACCATACCTTTGGCTTTTGCAGTTGCCAGTGCCGTTTGCACAATGGCATCAGGGTCAACCGCTGTTATCAGCGTTTTACCAAGTTCTCCGACTGGAATACCCCCACTGGCTTTTTCAATCCGTACCTGAGCTTTATCATCCAGTTGTTTAGCCAACCGTACCAAACGATTCGCAAGAGAAAGCACAGTATCCTCATCACGGCTACCCATCGCCACGCCTTGCAATAGGTCTTTTAACGCTACTGTAGGTTTCTTTTCCAAAGGGCGGCTTTCGGTTTTCAGCGACTTTTCGACACCGACAGCATCAATTAACACAAAGCGCGTCTTATCACCGTCAGCGGATTGACTCACCCGTTTAAGACTTTCACCATTCAAACTACGTACGCCTCGGCCTTTCATTTGTTCGTAGTAACCTTTAGAGCGCACATCACGCATAAACAGCAGCACTTCCAACGGTTTCACATCGGTGCCGGTGGCGATCATATCCACGGTAACAGCGATGCGCGGATTGTAGTCGTTGCGAAAACTGGAAAGGATACTGTCGGCGTCTTCATCGGCGCGGTAAGTCACTTTTTTACAGAAAGCATTTCCTTGTCCGTAAACTTCGCGCACGATATTGATGATGTCATCAGCGTGGCTGTCGGTTTTCGCGAAAATTAGGGTCTTGGGCGTTTCTTTGCGAGATGGAAAAATTTGTGTTTCCACCGCTGTTTTCATTGCTGAAATCACTTGGCGAATTTGGCTCACATTGACGACAGATTTATCCAACGCCTTGCCACTGTAAGCAATGTCTTCTTCTGTCTCCGCCCAACGCTTTTTGCGAGTGGCCCGATCACGATGATCTACCCATTGTTTAGCTTTGACTTCCGCGCCTTTTTGGGTGATTTCTGTTTCAATGGTATAAACGTCATAGCCGACGTTGACACCATCAGCAACAGACTGTTCGTAAGTATATTCAGCAACAATATTCTCATTGAAAAAGCCGAAGGTGCGTTTATCCGGCGTGGCGGTTAGACCAATTAAACTGGCATCGAAATAATCCAGCACTTGTTTCCACAGGTTGTAGATACTGCGGTGACATTCATCAATGATAATAAAATCAAAGGTTTCCACCGGCACAGTGGGGTTGTAACGCACAAATTTTTCTTGCTTGGCCGTTTGTTGAATTTCGTTGAGGGATATTTCTTCTGCCGATTCATCAATCGGCTCGCCGCTCAGAATCGAATACATCCGCTGGATGGTACTAATACACACCTGTGAATGTGGGTCGATATTTGGTGAAGTAAGACGTTGCACATTATAAAGTTCAGTAAACTTACGAGCATCATCGGGAGGGGTATAAGCCATGAACTCTTGATGTGCTTGTTTACCAAGGTTGCGAGTATCCACTAAAAACAGAATACGTTTAGCACCGCCAAATTTGAGGAGGCGGTAAACCGATGTGATTGCTGTAAAGGTTTTACCTGCACCCGTCGCCATGTGTACTAAGGCACGTGGCTTGTTCTGCGCCAGTGATTTTTCAAGGCCAGTCACAGCATTAATCTGACAATCACGTAAATTTTGGTTTGGTAACGCAGGCATTTGCTTAGCTAAACGCTGACGTAAGGTGTCTGGCTGAGCTAACCATGTAGCCAGTGTTTCTGGTTTGAAAAAGTGGAAGATTTCGCGTGAACGTGGATGTGGGTCGGCACCATCGGTAAAACGGATAATTTGGCCAGTGGCCTCGAATAGAAAACGCAAAGGGGTGTTGTCTTTGCGCCATTTCAGATTTGACGTAGCATAACGATGTGTTTGTTCTTCAACGACGGTCAAATTTTCGCCAACGCTATCTCTCTTGGCTTCAATCACACCAACGGCTTCACGATTAACAAACAAAACATAATCCGCCGGCCCTGTGTTAGTGGGATATTCGCGCACCGCAACGCCCACCGCCGCACCAAGATTGAGTTGTTTCATATCCTGGATAATCCAGCCGGCTTGTTCAAGTTTTTGGTCAATCTGTAAACGTGCTGTAACTTCCTTTGCCATTTTTGCGTCCTCTAATTCGATATTGTGGTTATTTTCTGTTTCAGCATGAAACAGTGACCCAGTTAAGCAATTTTTACCTGTATTCAAAATAGTGAAATTATATCCCGAACATATTCTATGTCAGTAATTTATTAGAAAGAATGTAAATGATTGATTAACTTGGCTTCAAAATGAGAAATGGCCTCGGATAATTCCGAGGCCATTCTTAACACACTATCTGAATTGTAAGGACTTACATTTCTACAGTGTCAGCCACTTCTTGGAATGCTTCAATCTGGTTGAAGTTCATGTAGCGGTAGATTTCGGATGCTTTCGCATTCACAACCGCCACTTGTGCCAGATATTCTTCTGTTGTTGGGATTTTGCCCATCAAGGCACAAATTGCTGCCAACTCGGCGGAACCCAAGTAAACGCGGGTGTCGAGACCCAAACGGTTCGGGAAGTTACGAGTCGAGGTCGACATGGCGGTCGAGCCTTTGCGGATTTGTGCTTGGTTACCCATACACAGCGAACAACCAGGCATTTCCAAACGTGCGCCGGAACGACCAAGGATACCGTAGTAACCTTCTTCATTCAGGATCATTGCATCCATCTTGGTTGGTGGTGCAATCCACAGACGAGTTGGGATGTCCGATTTGCCTTCCAGTACTTTACCCGCTGCGCGGAAGTGACCAATGTTGGTCATGCAAGAACCGATGAACACTTCATCAATCTTGTCGCCAGCCACTTCGGACAACGATTTCACATCATCAGGATCGTTCGGGCAAGCAACGATAGGCTCTTTGATGTCAGCCAGATCAATTTCAATCACAGCAGCGTAATCGGCATCGGCATCTGGAGACAACAATTCGCCATTTGCAATCCACTCTTCCATCGCTTTAATACGACGGCGCAGGGTGCGTGCATCTTCGTAGCCATTTGCAATCATCCACTTCATCAGCGTGATGTTGGATTGCATGTACTCAACGATAGGCGCTTTGTTCAGATGCACTGTACAACCAGCAGCAGAACGCTCAGCGGAGGCATCAGACAGCTCGAATGCTTGTTCCACTTTCAGGTCTGGCAAACCTTCGATTTCCAAGATGCGACCGGAGAAGATGTTTTTCTTACCTTTCTTCTCAACAGTCAACAGACCTTGGCGAATTGCGTACAACGGAATTGCATTTACCAGATCACGCAAGGTGATACCTGGCTGCATTTCGCCTTTGAAGCGAACCAACACAGACTCAGGCATATCCAATGGCATCACACCAGTTGCAGCGGCAAACGCCACCAAACCGGAACCCGCTGGGAAAGAAATACCGATTGGGAAACGGGTATGGGAGTCACCACCGGTACCCACTGTGTCAGGCAACAACAGACGGTTTAACCAAGAGTGAATCACACCATCACCTGGACGCAGCGACACACCACCACGGGTCGAGATGAATGCAGGCAATTCTTTGTGCATCTTCACGTCAACCAGCTTCGGATAAGCAGCAGTATGACAGAAAGATTGCATCACCAAGTCGGCGGAGAAGCCCAAACAGGCCAAGTCTTTCAACTCGTCACGAGTCATTGGGCCGGTGGTATCTTGCGAACCAACGGTGGTCATGCGTGGCTCACAGTAAGTCCCTGGACGAACGCCTTGACCTTCTGGCAAGCCACAAGCGCGACCAACCATTTTTTGAGCTAACGAGAAACCTTTGCCGCTATCTTCCGGTGCCACAGGCAGGCGGAACAGGGTCGAAGCTGGCAAGCCCAGTGCTTCGCGTGCTTTTGCCGTCAAACCACGACCGATAATCAGAGGAATACGGCCACCGGCGCGCACTTCATCCAAAATCACTGGGGTTTTCAGTTGTGCTTCAGCAATCACTTCGCCGTTTTTCAGCGCAGTCACTTTGGCAGTCGCGGAATCGATGTTCAGTTCGATTTCATCGCCCATGTCCATTTGGGACACGTCCAGCTCGATTGGCAATGCACCAGCATCTTCCATGGTGTTAAAGAAGATCGGAGCAATTTTGCTACCCAAGCACACGCCACCAAAACGCTTGTTCGGTACGAAAGGAATGTCTTCGCCGGTGAACCACAACACAGAGTTGGTTGCTGATTTACGGGAAGAGCCAGTACCAACCACATCACCCACATAAGCCACCAAATTGCCTTTGGCTTTGAGGTTTTCTAATTGTTGCACTGGACCACGCACACCCGCTTCTTCTGGTTCGATACCAGGACGTGGGTTTTTCAGCATGGCTAAAGCGTGCAATGGGATGTCTGGACGGGACCAAGCATCAGGTGCTGGCGACAGGTCATCAGTATTGGTTTCACCCGATACTTTGAACACGGTCAGTTTTTGTGTAGCTGGCACTTCTGGGCGGCTGGTGAACCACTCGGCATCGGCCCAAGATTGCAACACAGCTTTGGCGTTGGTGTTGCCTTTGTCGGCCAATTCTTTCACGTCATGGAAAGCATCGAACACCAACAAGGTTTTTTTCAGGCCATCAGCAGCAATCGCACCAACGGCTTCATCAGCCAACAGGTCGATCAATGGTTTGACGTTGTAGCCACCCAACATAGTGCCTAACAACTCGGTGGCTTTTTCGCGGGAAATCAGGGGAGAAGTCACAGAACCTTCTGCAACTGCAGCCAAGAAAGAGGCCTTCACTTTAGCCGCATCATCCACACCAGCAGGCACACGGTGGGTGATCAACTCAACCAGAGTGGCCTCTTCACCAGCAGGAGGATTTTTTAATAATTCGACCAGCGATTCGGTCTGTTTTGCATTTAATGGCAGGGGGGGAATACCTTGAGCAGCACGTTCAGCGACATGGGCACGATAAGCTTCTAACACGGCTTGAATCCTCTCTCTCGAATATAGATATAGCGTCGCTTTTGGGATAACACTTCGCCCGACCGTACGCTGCGAATAAGAGATGCGCCGGCGAAAACGTTCGGGCTGCAAAAAGCTTGCTTATTCTATACGGATGTGGTCCCGCTGTGAAGAAAAGCGTAGGTACTTTGCTAAAAAAGCAGAAAATTGCGAGCCCCTTGCAGATTCCGTACCTGTGGTTATTGCATTAACGCAATGTTGCAAAAGTTTCGCTTAGTCATGGTGTTGTTGCCAATCCGCCAAAATAGATTGCCAAGGTTGTGGCGATGCAGGTGATTGTGGCAAAGGCAGTTGTGGATATTGGCTAAATCGTGGAGCGGGTGCTGCTTGCGCGATGCCATTGACCGAAACGAAAGTCCCTCGCGATTGATTGTGGCTATTTTGAACGGCCTCGGCGGTATTAAGCACCGGCGAAACACAGGCATCCGTTCCCTGAAAAATCTCCCACCATTCATCGCGGGTCTTTTGTAAAAACACCGCAGCCATTTTCTCTTTTAAGCGTGGCCAAGCGTCACGGTTCCATTGTTGTTCAAAATCGGGGTCGTCAATGCCTAACTTTTGTAATAACAACGCATAGAACTGCGGTTCAATCGCCCCGACCGCCACATATTCACCATCCGCACAACGATAAGTGTCATAAAAATGTGCCCCGCCATCCAACAGATTGCTGCCACGCATCGGCTGCCATTGTTGCATTGCCATAAGCGTGTGCATCATGGTCATAAGAGTGGCACAACCATCTGTCATCGCTGCATCAACCACTTGGCCTTGCCCAGTCCGTTTTGCGTCAAGCAGTGCAGCTAGCACACCAAAGGCGAGAAACATCGCCCCGCCGCCGCAATCAGCGACTAAATTCAGCGGCACCACCGGCTTACCACCATGCTCACCGATGGCATGTAACGCACCAGATAACGATAAATAGTTGATGTCATGTCCGGCGGCGTGGGATAACGCGCCATGCTGCCCCCAACCGGTCATACGGCCATACACCAGTTTTGGATTTTTCTCTAAGCACACCGCAGGCCCTAGCCCTAAACGTTCCATTACCCCGGGTCGGAAACCTTCGATCAAGGCATCGGCTTGGGTAATAAACTCTAGCGCTGTATTTAACCCATCTTGAGATTTCAGATCTAACGTAATCACGCGGCGGTTGCGGTTTAGGATGTCTAATTTTGGATCAAATAGTGCGCCAATATGTTGATTAGCACGCTCAATTCTCACCACATCCGCACCAAGATCAGCTAAAAGCATGGTCGCCATCGGTGCAGGCCCGAGGGCTGCAAACTCAACAACACGAATACCAGTTAGGGGGCCCATCATGTTCTCCTCATTTTTCTGTTTTTTTGATGTTTTTTTGGCATGCTAACTGCAAATAGTGGGCTAAGTGAAGTCCTGACAAGGTTTTTCATTTTTGCAACGCAGCGTTCATAGACATATTCGCGTATGATTGGCGGCCATTCTTCCCTTTGCTTCTTTCCTTCGTTTTATGGATGTTTTCCCTTCTGTAACAGTGCCCTGCCACACCGCTAAAACCACAACCAACGTTTTGATTGCAGACGATCATTTACTGGTTCGAGTTGGTATCACTGCGCTGTTGCAACAATTAGATGAGTTCACCATCTGTGGCGAAGCCTCAAATGGAGCAGAGGCCATTACACAGATTGAAATGCTCAATCCAGATATTGTGTTAATGGATGTGTTAATGCCGGGCATGACAGGCTTATCGGCCGTGCAACACATTAAACAATGTACGACGCATGCGACCTTAAAAATTGTCATGTTATCCAGCGTAGAAGCACCAGAAACGGTGATTGCGGCACTCAACATGGGCGTGGATGGCTATTTGTTAAAAGATTGCCTATTAGCGGAACTGGAACAGGCGCTTTATACAGTCAAGCAAGGGCAACGTTATTTAAGTCCTAAAATTGCGGATTTATCAACACAGCCCCATGCAGAAAAAGAATCCGCACATTTCGTGCTCACATCTCAACAGCAAAAAGTCTTAACTGCTATTGCTCAGGGACTCTCGGCAAAACAAATTGCCAAAAACCTAGAAATTAGCCCGAAAACCGTTGAGTTTCATCGCAATAAAATTGCCCAAAAATTGGGATGTCGTGATCTTGCTGGTTTAGTGAAAGCCGCAGTCAAAATGGGCTTGGTGTCTATTTAATTTTTTGAGAATCAAATGGCTATCTTATCAATTGAAAAAGCAAGCTTGGCTTTTGGCCATCATCCTCTATTGGATGAAGTCAGTTTTAGTTTAGAACAAAGTGATAAAGTCGGTTTAATTGGCCGTAATGGTGCGGGCAAATCTTCTTTATTAAAAGCAGTTGCGGGAACGGTTCATCTTGACGATGGTCGGATTGTCTTTCAAGACAACATCAAGACGGCGTGGGTTCCGCAAGAACCAGAGTTTGACCTTAACCATACGGTATTTGAAGCTGTTGCAGAGGGATTAGGTGAGTTAAAAAACTTATTAACCGAATACCATCAATTAACCAAATTGCTACACGATCCTCAACAAGATCACGACGATTTGTTAGAAAAACTTCACCACTTGCAACATGAACTTGAAATTCGTCAAGGGTGGCAGTTTGAAAATATGATTGAAAATACCCTTCAGCGTTTAGGCTTAGATGCAGATGCACTGATCAGTTCTTTATCCGGAGGTTGGAAAAAGCGGGTTGCATTAGCGAGAGCTCTAGTCAGTAATCCTGATTTATTATTATTAGATGAACCAACCAACCACCTTGATGTTAATGCAATTGAATGGCTAGAAGAACTGTTAGCACAGTTTAAAGGTACCTTGTTATTTATTACCCACGATCGTACTTTTTTAGATCATGTGGCCAATCGTATTGTTGAGTTAGATCGCGGTTTTGTTCGTAATTATCCGGGTAATTTTGCTGCTTACCAACAGAGAAAAGCACAAGAACTGACCATTGAGTCTATCCATAATCGTAAGTTTGATAAATTTTGGAAACAAGAAGAAGTCTGGATTCGAAAAGGTATTGAAGCTAGACGAACTCGTAATGAAGGACGAGTTCGCCGTTTAGAAGAACTGCGCCGACAACGCGCTGCGCGCCGAGAGGTACAAGGACGTGTTAACTTATCTGTTTCTATTTCAGAAAAAAGTTCCCAGTTAATTGCTGAATTAGAGCAAGTTTCTAAATCATTCGGCGATAAAAAGCTGATTGATCGTTTTTCAACCAGAATTATGCGCGGTGATAAAATTGGTTTAGTTGGGCCAAATGGTGCTGGTAAAACCACGCTGCTTAAATTGATTCTCGGTGAAATTCAACCAGACAGTGGCACAATCAAACAAGGCGCACGACAAGAAATTGCCTATTTTGATCAATTCCGTACTCAATTAGATGAAGATGCCACGTTGATTGATGTCATCAGCCAAGGCAGTGAATTTATTGATTTACCAACTGGTCGTAAGCATGTGATGAGCTATTTAGAGGATTTTTTATTCCCTCCTGCTCGCGCTCGTAGCCCTGTCCGGTCTTTATCCGGTGGTGAACGCAACCGCCTATTATTAGCTCGACTTTTTACAAAGCCAGCTAATATTCTTGTTTTAGATGAACCCACTAACGATTTAGATATTGATACGCTTGATTTGTTAGAGCAATTATTAAGTGATTATCAAGGTACGCTGTTCTTGGTTAGCCATGACCGCGCCTTTTTAGATAATGTCGTGACACAGGTGATTGCTTTTGAAGGTGAAGGCAAGTTAATTGAATCGCCTGGTGGGTGGTCTGATTGGCAGAATCTTAAGAAAAACCTCAACTTGACTGTGCCCCCTGCTAAGAAGGCACCCGAAGCCACAGTAAAAACCGAAAAAACGGAACGGGTTAAGGAAAGAAAAAACAAACTCACTTATAATGAAAACAAAGAGTTGACGCAATTGCCAGAGGAAATTTCACAGCTTGAAGCCGAACAAGCCGAATTACAAAACCGTTTACTAGACCCTAACGTCTATCGCCAACAAATTGAACAGGTTAAACAGTGGCAACAAAGGATAGACGAAATTGATCTATTGTTAATGGAGAAATTAGAAAGATGGGAATGGCTAGAAAACAAACGCAGCTTATCACAGTAGCCATCATGGCTTTAGTGCTTGCCGCTTGTAGTTCAACACCGACTAAAACCAGCGGTAAAAAGCCACCAACTAAAATCACCAAAACAAAGCCTAATTTAAGTTTGGCTAATATTGAAGCTTCTGGTGATAGCAGAGAAATTGTGATGTATGCCTTAGGGCTATTAGACGTGGGCTATCAATTTGGTGGCAAAAATCCAGAAGCAGGTTTAGATTGCAGTGGCATGGCAGCTTTTATTTATAAAAATGCTGTCGGTGTTTCTTTGCCGCATAATGCGGCAGAAATTGCAGCAAGAACACGCCAGATTTCACGCGAAAAATTAAGAGCTGGCGATATGGTTTTCTTTAATACCATGAATCGCCCTTATTCGCACATGGGTATCTATATTGGTGATGGCAAGTTTATTCATGCTCCACGCACAAACAGCACGATTCGAGTGGAAAGTTTACAAAACAGTTACTTTGCCGCCCGTTTTGACGGGGCAAGAACAATTTTCGATTAGAAAGGGATAAAATGATGTCTCGTCGTCGTTGGTTATCTGTGTTGTTGGTGAGTGGATTAGGCTTATTATCAACCCAATTAACACAAGCACAAGAACAAGACCAAATCATTGCCTTTTATCTTAAGATGAAGGAATTTGCTTCAAAACTGCCGGGGTTAAATCGGGAAGGGGTGGTTTTACCTAAAAACCTTATTTTGCAGAGACTGCAAAACAGTGTAAAAAGTGAATCACTTATTATCGAAGATATTCAGTTAACACCAGAAAAAGGCATTGTATTTTTGCGAAGCGACAAAGGCATCGCTGCAAAACATCAGCTGGAGTTTCAATTTTTGCCGGTAGATTGGCCGAATCGCACAGTGCATATTTCTTTTAAGCAATCGTCGCAAGCAGTATCAGAAAATGCCCTCGTGCGCATTTTAGGCAATATGGCGATTGGTGCGGTGAGTCTTGCAACGGGCGATCAAGTGATGCGAGATTTAGTTGAGAAAATGTCTTATGCGCGGATACAAGGGCAGGTACTATCGATTCGTTTAGACCAAGTGCCTTCCCTTGCTCCGACATTAAATAGCCAGTTATTTGGCTATAATGCTTTTGATTATGTTGGGATCAGTGAATTAAAAACTGGGCAAGATGCCATTTATGTTAAATTGGCAATGCGGAAGCCGTAGCCGGTGTTAAAGTCAACCGTAAATCTT
This sequence comes from Aquaspirillum sp., assembly GCF_055136605.1. Lineage (NCBI taxonomy): Bacteria > Pseudomonadati > Pseudomonadota > Betaproteobacteria > Neisseriales > Aquaspirillaceae > Aquaspirillum > Aquaspirillum sp. The sequence continues at coordinate 15,094 of NZ_JBSQVP010000014.1, forward strand.
GACCCAATGCACGAATATCATTCACTGTAAAACGATATTGTTGGGTCAGCGTAGTAAGCTCAATGCCAGCAAAAAGACCTTGTGCGCTGTCGCCCAAAAAGGTTGGTGCCAGATATAACACGACCTCATCAATCAAACCCGACTGCAATAAAACTGCATTAAGCATTGCCCCCGCTTCAACCATGACTTCATTCATTCCCTCGGCAGCCAAATGCGTTAGCACTTGAGATAAATCGACATGGGATGCTGCAATTGCCGGTAATGCAATGACTTTCACACCTTGATTGCCAAATGTTTGTTGTTGGGCTGGTGTTTGATTGGTGGTGTAGAGATAAGTTTGTGCAACGTCTTGTTGTTGATAGATTTTTGCTGTTGCAGCGGTTTTTAGCTTGCTATCAATGACGACCCTTTTAGGTTGTCTTATTGTTTCAAAATTTCTGACCGTTAATTGCGGATCGTCTGCAATCACAGTACCGCTGCCCGTCATAATGGCGCAATGGCGAGCGCGTAATTGATGCACATCTTGCCGCGCCGCTGGGCCAGTAATCCACTGACTTTCACCATTTTTTAATGCCGTTTTGCCGTCTAAACTGGCCGCAATCTTGAGCGTCACCCACGGTTTTTTTCTGGTCATGCGTGAGATAAAGCCACGGTTGAGTTGCATCGCGGGTGCTTGTAACACACCCACGGCAACCTCAATCCCTGCCGCCGCTAAACGCGCTAAACCTTGTCCCGCTACCAGTGGATTGGGGTCGGTCATCGCGGCCACCACACGCTTGACCCCAGCCGTGATAAGCGCATCAGCACACGGCGGAGTTCGGCCAAAGTGACTACATGGCTCTAACGTGACATAAGCGGTTGCGCCTTGTGCTAAGTCGGCAGCCATTCGTAGCGCATGCACTTCGGCATGAGGCGTCCCAGCTTGGTGATGCCATCCCTCGCCAACACACACACCATCACGCACAATGACACAACCCACGCGGGGATTCGGTGAGGTGGTGTAGATCCCTCGCTCGGCGAGTTGCAATGCCTTTGCCATCCATTTTTCATCGACATCAACGAATGCCATCACATTTTCACCTAGTTTAATTGGTCATGGTGCAATCTAAATGCTCACCTAAATAAGCAATCACAATTTGCTCATGGTCTTGTTCAACTTCAAAATACAAACGTAAATAGCTGTTCAAGCTCAAATGTTTTTGAAATAAACGCTTTTGTCCTTTGAAAAAAAACTCACGTTGTTCACGCATTCTTTTATCGTTTTTTACAGTATCTGATTCTCGCGCACTATAACTTTGTCCAAAGACATTACGTGCCACATTATCACCACCGGCCAGATAATTGGGCAAATACTCCAACGCTAATTTTAGCAAAGACTGCATCAAATCCTGTGGGCTATACTCGTTACGCATGTAATTTCTTGCGCTATGGCGGGCACTGTCTAAGACCAATAATTTATTTTCACAAAACCGACTGGCTGCATCTAATACCGCCTCTGGGCTTTTATCTGAGCCTAACATTCTGACTAAGCCACTGGCCAAATCAGCCAACGTATTTCCCCCCGGCAGCGTTAAACAAGCAGGGCGGGTTTGCTCAAGTTTGCGGCATTCGCTACGCAATTTCGCTTCAGTTTCTAGCCAATGCCGCTTTTGTTTTTCATATCCTTCAATCGAACGATTGAGGTCATGAATCACTTTATTGGCTTTATCTAATTTTTTCTGAACTTTACGCACTTGCTCTTGGCTATTAGCAGCATTATCCGGTTCAGCAAGTTCGGTGATTTCATTTTCAATGGGTGCCAATGTTTGCAGTGGAAATTGCAACGGTAATTGCACAATTTTTGCTGTTAAATCAGCCAGCGTGTGTGCCCATTGTTGTTGGCGATGATCGGTAATATGGCACAGATGTTGAAAATCTTGGTTGGCCTGTTCAAGTACCGCTTGTAACTGTTCAAGCGAAGGCAATTGCTGCTGTTGCACACGCGCTTGATAATGTTGTTGCCATTGTTGTAATGCACCACGCAATGCGCTGGACAGTTCTGGCCTCGCCAATAAATCGCGTAATTGCTGTTCACTATGCGCTTGATTATCAACGGTTTGTAATTCAGGGAAAAAGGTGCTCAACACGGTTTGACTATGTTCATGTAAAGCAGCCAACGTGGTTTTCAGCTGATTTTTTCTGCGTTCATCCGCTTGGGCATCGTTTTCTTCTGCCGTCAGCTGTTGCAAAGTGTCTAATTTTTCGTGCCATTGTTGTTGCCATTGTGCAAAGCTATGCGCTTGTTTCAAACCAATATAGGCCTGTGCTTGTAACAGCTGCTGCATCAATTGTGTAATCGCGCTGTGGTGTTGATGCTCAGGCAGCAATTTGGTTTGTAAACCAATCAACCCCGCCAAACTTTGCTTTTGCAATGCCAACGTCAAACTTTGTTGTGACCAATCCGAGCAAAAATCGACCACGGCTTGTTGAATGGTCAACACCGCCAATTCTGTCATCCGCAAAACAGGGGTGGCCAGTGCTGTTGCTTCAGTTTGGCCGATGGTGATTTGAATGTCATCCGGCGCAATGGCAAACAGTTGGGCAAATTCCACCTCTTCAGCCAAACGCTGCGGCAGTAATTCAGCAAAAGTTTCCGCTAAATGACACACCGCAAAAGAGAAGTAATCGAATAGCGAGGGTAAAAGCGGTTGATCAGTTTGGCTATCAGGAAATAAGGCTTGTTGCAGATAGGCACGTTGGAAACCACCGATTGCACTTGGGAACAGATTGCTGTCGATTTCTAAACAGCAAGCCTCTTCTCCGTGCTCAAAACGCGCTTGTTGTGCGGGATGCAGCGGGGCAAAGTGAAACAATTCAGTGGGATAGACGAGATTATCGCGATACGCTTTTGCAATCTCTTGTGCCTCAGCATACGGCACACCCCATTCGGTTAATAAAATATGTTCGGTGACACCAGACGAGCCATGTGGGGCACATAAGAGTAATAGCGCCCATAAGGCATCAAGGGTGGCGGATTTTTCATCGGTGCAACGTGATGACCAATTTTGTAGGACATCAACGATTTTTTGCAAAGCAAAAATGGCGTAAGGCCAATCGAGGGAATAGCTGTTCAGTAATTCTTGATCAAATTGCTTTCCACCCCACAGCTGGGTTTGATTATGCAAACTTAACCAAATCTCCATGCCTTGCAAGGCGGTGGTTTGCTCTGCCAGTGGTAATGTGGTCGGGATATCGAGGTAGCGCAGCAACATGCGATGTGGTAGTAACAGCGTATTTGGCTGCTTACCTTTTCCTGCATTCTTATCGCCAGCTTCAACGCTAAATTGAGCGCGGTGCACAAAAGCCAGCTCTTTGTGCATATATGACACATACACTGCGGCATGGCGGAAACGGTGTTGATTGTTACGCTCGGCGAGTTTACCGCGCAGTAAGGCCGCTAATGGACTTTGCTCCAGTGCTTTTTCAATACCGGGACAGGTTTGTTCAAGGCGCGTTGCCTCGATATCAAAGCTATCACACAGCGATCGAAAACCCTCTGCCCCTTGTTCGGCCAAACTGCGAGGCATTCCGCGCACATCGTGAACCAGTAATTGCTTACTTAATGTTTTCACTATTTTTATTTTAGGCGGGGGAGGCATACCAATATCCATTGCAAGAAAAAATAAACACACACATAGCCGTCTTGGCTATGCACCACGCGATAATTCTTCTATCGCCTCGGAGAACTCTGAGACATCCTCAAAACTTCGATACACCGAAGCAAATCGCACATAGGCGACTTTATCTAAACGCCCCAATTCTTTCATCACCATCTCACCAATTAAGCGCGATGTCACCTCGCGTGCGCCGCTGGCCAGTAATTTTTGTTGAATGCGGCGCACTGCCTCATCGACCGATTCAGTGGAAACCGGCCGTTTATGTAACGCACGCGAAAAACTGACTCGCAATTTTTCTTCTGAAAAATCGGCACGATGACCACCTTGTTTCACCACTTGTGGCATACGCACTTCGGCAGTTTCAAATGTGGTAAAACGCTTCTCACACGCTAAACATCGACGGCGACGGCGAATAGCGTCTTTTTCTTCGGTCACACGCGAATCAATCACGTGTGTTTCAAGGTGTCCGCAGAACGGGCATTTCATGACGGCGATTTACCCTAATCAAAAAACAGCAAAAGCGGCGGACTCACGCCCGCCGCTTTTTAATCAGTCAATCTGACAAATTAACGGGCATAGACAGGGAAACGACGGCACAACGCTGTCGCTTGTTCTGCCACCCGCGCAGCAACCGCTGCATCTTCCGGCGCATCCAACACATCCGCCACTAAATTCGCTACCAAGATGGCTTCTTCTTCTTTGAAACCACGGGTGGTAATCGCAGGCGAGCCAATCCGAATACCCGAGGTCACAAATGGGCTTTCTGGATCGTTTGGAATCGAATTTTTATTGACGGTGATATGAGCGCGATTCAGCGCAGCATCAGCCGCTTTACCGGTCAGGCCTTTTGGACGCAAATCGACTAAGAACACATGCGATTCAGTGCGACCCGACACAATACGCAGGCCACGGCTGGCCAATGTGTTCGCCATTGCTGCAGCATTTTTCAGCACTTGTTCTTGATAGGCTTTGAATTCAGGTTGCAGTGCTTCTTTAAACGCAATCGCTTTACCGGCGATAACGTGCATCAATGGACCACCCTGTAGAGTTGGGAACACATTGGAATTCAATGATTTTTCGTACTCAGCCTTCGCCAAAATAATCCCACCGCGTGGGCCACGCAGGGTTTTATGGGTGGTAGAGGTGACAAAATCGGCATGTGGCACAGGGTTAGGATACACACCGGCGGCAATCAAACCAGCATAGTGTGCCATGTCAACCATGAAGTAAGCGCCGACTTTTTTGGCAATCTGTCCCATGCGTTCAAAATCAAAACGCAAGGCATACGCAGATGCACCACCAATAATCAGTTTTGGTTTGGTTTCTGTGGCGACACGTTCCATGTCGTCGTAGTCGATTTCTTCGTTTTCGTTCAAACCGTAGGCAACGATGTTGAATAATTTGCCAGATAGGTTAGCCGGGCTACCGTGGGTCAAATGTCCACCATGACCCAAGTTCATGCCCATCACGGTGTCACCGGGTTTGAGGATGGAGAAATAGACCGCTTGGTTGGCTTGTGAGCCAGAATGCGGTTGGACGTTGGCGTATTCTGCACCAAACAGTTGTTTGACGCGGTCAATCGCCAGTTGTTCTACCACATCCACATGGTCACAACCACCGTAGAAGCGTTTGCCCGGATAGCCTTCGGCGTATTTGTTGGTCAGTTGTGAGCCTTGGGCTTCCATCACCGCAGGGCTGGTGTAGTTTTCTGAAGCGATCAGTTCGATGTGGTCTTCTTGACGCTGGACTTCTGCCTCGATTGCTGCGGCAAGCTCAGGATCATATTGTGCAATGGTTTGGTCGGCTGCGAACATGGGTCTTTTCCAAGCAAAAAGAGATAAAAACGCCGCCGATTTTACCAGACTTGCCGCCGCTGCGCCCGTTTGCCCCCTGAATCGTTTTCATGTACTCGATTGGTGGTGCGAATCGTGCGCCATCTTGCACTGCATCAGCGTACAATGCCTCGGGTGTGCTTTTTCATTTTGCAAACAAACACCATGCATTCATTTGACGTTCTGATTATTGGTAGTGGGCTGGCGGGAATGACGTTAGCGCTGCATTTAGCCGAAACACGGCGCGTAGCGTTGGTCACCAAACGCAGTTTATTGGAAGGCAGTTCTTCGTGGGCGCAAGGTGGCATTGCGGCAGTATTAGATACTGATGACTCAGTTGAAGACCACATCGGCGACACCCTGATTGCAGGCGCTGGTTTGTGCAACCCCGATACCACCCGCTTCATTGTCGAAAACTCCAAATCCGCCATTGATTGGCTGATCTCACTTGGCGTTCCCTTTACTCGCGATGCCGACAGCGAAGTCAGTAGCTATCGTGGTTTCCACCTCACCCGCGAAGGGGGACACAGCCACCGCCGGATTATTCATGCTGCCGATGCCACTGGCGCGGCGGTTACCTCAACCTTAGGGCAAAAAATCAAAGCCCATCCCAACATCAGCCTATTTGAACACCATCTGGCGATTGACTTAATCACCGCTCGCCGTTTAGGACTCAAAGGAAAACGCTGCTTTGGGGCGTATGTGTTAGACAAACACACCGATAAAGTCATCACCTTATCGGCGGCGCATACCGTATTAGCCACCGGCGGCGCTGGCAAAGTCTATCTCTACACGACCAACCCCGACACCGCGACCGGTGATGGCATTGCCATGGGCTGGCGTGCGGGTTGTCGTGTCGGAAACATGGAATTTATCCAATTCCATCCGACCTGCCTCTACCATCCTCATGCAAAATCGTTTTTGATTTCCGAAGCCGTGCGCGGCGAAGGCGGTATTTTACGGCTGCCAGATGGCACCCGCTTTATGACCGCCCACGATGAACGGGCAGAGTTGGCACCGCGTGATGTGGTGGCGCGTGCGATTGATTTTGAAATGAAAAAACACGGTCTTGACTGTGTTTATCTGGATATTTCTTACAAACCAGAAAGCTTTATCCGCGAACATTTCCCCACCATCCACGCCCATTGCTTGAGTTTAGGCATTGATATTTGCAAAGAGCCAATTCCGGTTGTCCCTGCGGCACACTATACCTGCGGTGGTTTAATCACCGATTTGCAAGGCCGTACCGATGTCGAAAGCCTATATGCCGTCGGTGAAGTGTCGTGCACTGGCTTACATGGCGCCAATCGTTTAGCGTCTAACTCATTATTAGAATGTATGGTCATTGGCCGCGCCGCCGCCAGCGCCATCCTCGCCTCTGGGCCGACCTTAATTCCAACGATTCCCGATTGGGACAACAGCCGCGTGACCGACCCCGATGAAGAAGTGGTAATTTCACATAATTGGGATGAACTGCGGCGCTGTATGTGGGATTATGTCGGTATCGTGCGAACAACGAAAAGACTCGAGCGCGCATTACATCGTATTGAATTATTGCGGACAGAAATCACGGAATATTACCGTCACTTCCATGTCTCGAATGATTTAATCGAATTGCGTAATTTGGTCGATACCGCAGCGTTAATCGTACGTTCTGCCATGCAACGGCACGAAAGCCGTGGCCTGCACTTTAGCCGCGACTATCCCGATTTGTTACCGGAAGCAGAAGAAACCATTCTTGCTGGCCGAGCCGATCATGTCCCGATTGCATAGCGGACTTTCATTTATTTGGGAAGGAAAACGGCGATGATTCAAACAATGAGCACTTCGTGGCAACAACAATTCGACCCGTTCGGCCTACAGGCGATTACCCGCAAGGCGGCACTGGCATGGTGGAAACACCCCGATGAACTGGCAGCGAGTTGGCAAGAATGGTGGCAACAAGTCGGTAAATTAAACAGCTATGCCGCAGCACGTTGTCTCGGCACAGAATTACCGCCGGTTTGTCCACCCCAAGCCGAAGATGAACGCTTTAAAGATCCAGCGTGGCAAGAGCTAGGCTGGGATTTGTTAAAGCAATGGTATCTATTAAACACCCATTGGCTGCAAGATGCGCTCTATCGCACCCCAGAGTTAAGCGATAAAGAACGCAGCCGCAGCGCGTTTTGGCTGCGGCAGGGGTTAAATGCGCTTGCCCCCAACAATTTTTTCCTCACTAACCCAGTGGCGCAGCGCAAAGCACAGGAAAGCGGCGGTAAAAGTTTAAGCGAAGGCTGGCGTAATTTCTTACGCGATGCTGCACGCGGTGATATTGCCATGACCGATTTAAGTGCTTTCCAAGTCGGGAAAAATTTGGCTACCACACCGGGGGCAGTGGTATATCGTGGGCGGTTATTGGAAGTCATCCACTACGAGGCCACCACGCCTACGGTAAAACAAATCCCTGTGGTCATCGTATCGCCGTGGATTAACAAATACTATGTTTTAGACTTAGACAATAAAAAGAGTCTGATTCAGTATTTAGTCAGTCAAGGATTTTCCGTCTTTGTGACCAGTTGGAAAAACCCCGGCCCCGACGATAAAGAAGTCGGATTTGATAACTACATCACCGAGGGCATCGACCGCATTGTGCAGGTGGCCAAAGACATTCAGCAAAGTGAACAAGTGTTGCTCACTGGCTATTGCATTGGTGGCACGCTGACTACGGTGTATTTGGCGTGGTTGGCAGCACAAAAACGCGGAGATGAAGTTGCCGGTGCAACCTTATTAACCACCCTGACTGATTTCTCCCGTCCGGGTGATATTGAAGTTTTCTTAGATGAAGAAGGGCTGTCTTTTGTCGAGCGTAAAATGCAGGCAAAAGGTTATTTAGATGGTAAAGACATGGCGGCCAGTTTCCGCATGTTGCGGGCAAATAGTTTGATTTGGAACTATTGGGTCGAAAACTATTTATTTGGTGAAACACCACAGCCCTTTGATATTTTGTATTGGAATATGGACAGCACACGGATGCCGTGTGCCATGCATTCTTTTTATCTGCGCGAGTTCTATCTCCACAACAAATTGACGCAACCGAATGCCCTGACGATTGCGGGGCAAAAGATTGATTTACGCAAAATCAAAACACCGTTGTTTATGGTATCGGCGGAAGAAGACCATATTGCGCCGTGGAAACAAACTTGGCATCTCACAGAACATACCCCTCATGCACCAGTCAAATTTACTTTGTCGTCTTCGGGGCATATTCTGGGTATTGTGAATCCACCTAAACCCAACTCGAAACGGCGCTATTGGCAAGGCGATGTCAAAGCAGGTGAACCTCATCCGACATGGTTTGCGCGACAAGAACCAGTTAATGGTTCATGGTGGCCATCGTGGGTGAATTGGATGAACGGCAAAGCAGAAACCGACATCAGCCCACAACTGAGCTCTAATCGTTACCCTGCCATTTGCCCTGCACCCGGACGCTATGTGTTAGAACACTAACAGGAGCCACCCATCATGGGCTACAAGACATTGAAAATTGGGATGTCAGCACGTTTATATCATCCAGAGGCGGGTAAAACCGGCTTGATGAGTAAGAGTTTGCAATATCTTGAACAATCGGTAGCCCATTGGGTGATGTCGCGCAATGTGATGGTGTTAATGGTGCCGTCTATTTTGCATGACAGCCCCATGTTACGAAGCAATATCAGACTGTCAGACTATGCCGAATTTTTGGATGGTTTGGTGTTACAGGGTGGCGCGGATGTCAGCCCACACACCTATCATGAGGAAGCCATCGATCCGCGTTGGCAAGGCGATGCGGTACGGGATGCTTATGAGATGGAGTTACTGCATGAATTTGTCGAGGCAGGTAAACCGGTGTTGGGGATTTGTCGTGGGATGCAGCTAATTAACGTGGCCTATGGTGGGACGTTATACCAAGATATTCCAACACAATTACCACAAAGCCTAGCACACGAAACCCCAGCGTATGACCACCATCACCACACCATTAGTTTTCAAGGCAATGGCCGCTTGGCGGCCTGTATGGGACAGGTCAGCGGCGAGGTCATTTCCATTCATCATCAAGCAGTTAAGCAATTAGGGCGCGAGATAGAGATTGAAGCGACATCAGCCGATGGCGTAGTGGAAGCGATTTCGCGCAAAGGCCGCAGCTTTGTTTGCGGCGTGCAATGGCACCCAGAGTTTCACGTCTACCACGGCAATCGAGGATTACTCGATTGCACGCCAATGTTAGAAGCTTTTCTCGACGCCGCACGCCGTGCTCGTTAGCTGCGTTTTGGCCGCTTTTCGACAAAGGCGGTAATGCCTTCTTTGGTATCAGGATAGAAAAAGTTTTCTGCCATGATCGCAGCAGCCGTTTGGTAGGCGGTGGCCAAATCTTGTTCAATTTGTTGGTAAAAACCGCGTTTACCAATCGCAATCGCGGCGGCTGATTTAGCGGCGATATTCTGTGCAAGGGTTAGGGTTGTTTGATCGAGCTGGTCAGCAGGCACAACTCGATTGAGCAATCCCCATGCTAAGGCGGTTTCTGCATCAATAAATTCGCCGGTAAACAACATTTCTAAAGCACGTTTACGACCAATATTGCGTGACAAAGCCACCGCAGGAGTCGAGCAGAATAAATCCAGTGTAATGCCTGATACGGCAAACCGTGTATGCTCTGCTGCCACCGCCAAATCACATGCAGCAATCAACTGACACCCTGCCGCAGTCGCCAAACCTTGAACCTTGGCAATCACGGGTTGAGGCAGTTGTGTGAGCTGTAACATCACCGCGCTACATTGTTGGAATAGATCAAGGCAGGTATTTTGATCAGGAAAAGCACACATTTCCTTCAAATCATGCCCAGCACAAAACGCTTTTCCTTCTGCTGTTAACACAATGACTTTGATGTTTTTATTATTTTGAATTTCGGTTAATTGCGTTTGCAGTTCAGTTAACACCTCACACGATAAGGCATTGAATTGCTGTGGGCGGTTGAGTGTTAGGGTGCAAATCCCATCTTGCTCGTGACGCAATACAAAAGACATGCGATTTCTCCTCTTGTTATTCGCTTAGCGAAAACAGAGGATAACAAAAAACGCCACAACAAAGCGTGGCGTTTTAAACGGAGACTTCGCGACAAGGTCACGATTAAGCACGTTTTTTGAATTCACCGGTACGGGTGTCGATCTCGATTTTGTCACCGATTTCCACAAAAGCGGCCACCGGCAATTCAAAGGTCGTCCCTTTCAAGCGAGCAGGCTTCATCACTTTGCCGGAGGTATCACCACGCACGGCAGGTTCGGTGTATTCCACTTCGCGCACGATGGTGTTTGGCAATTCGACAGAGATGGCTTTACCGTCGTAGAAAGTCACTTCGCACTGGTCTTCCATGCCATCAACAATGTAGTTGATCGCATCACCGAGGTTGTCTGCTTCCACTTCATATTGGTTGTATTCAGTGTCCATGAACACATACATTGGATCGGCATAGTAAGAGTAGGTGCACTCTTTCTTATCCAAAATCACCACGTCAAACTTTTCATCGGCTTTGTAAACCGATTCAGTACCCGAGCCGGACAATAAGTTTTTCAGTTTCATTTTCACCACGGCAGCGTTACGACCGGATTTGTTGTATTCGGTCTTCTGCACCACCATAGGTTCGCCACCAATCATAATCACATTACCGGCGCGAACTTCTTGTGCTGTTTTCATGTTGTTTCCTATCGATATCAAGAACAAAACGCGGGACGCCCGCTATCAAGCGGGCGCCACAAAACGGCGAATCATATCGTATTTTATCTTGCTGCGCGACAACTAAGCCGCAGCTTTCTATCGCGATTTAGAACATCATTTTGCATATTTTGTTAAATTTAAGTAGAGACATTCACATCCTTAAAAGGTAGCGCAAGACATTTCTACATTCAATTTCAATTTTTCGATCAAAAATGTAACATTATTACCAATTATTTTGTATTTTTAAAATCAGCATACCCCCTAACACATTGCATTGTGGTGAACATCCTAGCCACCGCATGATGAGGTTTTTCATTTGGTCACAATGCAAAATTTAAAACCCGCGTATAATGATTTCATGGCAAGAATATTGCTTATATTTCCGTGGGGCGGTCATGGTGTACCACACACTGACCGTAAATAATGAATTTTTCTGCGTGGGCGGTATACACATGATGACCGATTCCAAGTGCCTGAGCAAAGAAGGACACAATCCACTTGCTCACACCTGGCCAGAAGACGTGCTGGCAATGTTGATTGGGACTTCTTTTATTGGTTTTGGCATGGCGATGTTTGGCCAAGCGGGTTTACTCACGGGCAGCACAGCAGGCGTTGCCTTTTTATTGCACTACCAATTTGGACAACCGTTTGGACTGTGGTTTTTTCTCATCAACCTACCCTTTTACTGGTTGGCAGTGCGGCAGATGGGCTGGACATTTACCCTACGCACCTTTATTGCAGTGAGTCTGGTATCAGTGTTTGCTGGATTACATCAAACCTTTTTACCGTTTGAAGGTGAACTGAATCCGTACTACACCGGCTTGTTGGGTGGGCTGTTAATTGGTATGGGCTTGATTGCCCTATTTCGACACAAAGCCAGCGTCGGCGGCATCAATATCCTCACCCTGTACTTGCAACAACGTTATGCCATCCGCGCTGGCAAAGTTCAGTTTGGTGTCGATTTACTGGTGTTGCTTTCGTCGTTATTTATGGTCAGTCTGCCGGCACTCATCGGTTCTCTTATCGGTGCCGCTGCGCTCAGTCTGGTGATTGGGTTTTATCACCGACCGGACCGCTATATTGCCATGCACTGAACCAACACCATGAATGAGCGCATCAGGCGATACGCTCATTCATCGGTCATGTAATAGCCAATACCGCGCCGCACTTGAATTGGAATATCCACATTTAATTGACGGCGCACTTTATGCCGCAGGCGGCTGACCATCACCTCTAGGCGGTGTTTTCCTACTTCGCCTTCTTCCAAACCCATTTCAACTAGAAATGTCTTATGTTCTACTACTTTACCTTGGGCAAGAAATAGAATTTTTATTAGATGACTTTCTGCCAGCGACAGGGTAATACTGTTCTCTTGCGGTAAAAACACCAACTGGCCGGATGATTCGTCTAACAACCAAGCACCACAGACTAACACTTCTGCAGTAGGCACGGCATGTTGTAAGGCCTGCGGTAATTCCCCGTTCATCCGTTCCACAATGCGCCGGATCGCTAGCGAGAGCTCCATAATATCAATCGGCTTGACAAAGTAATAATCTGCGCCAGATTCGAAGCCTTCGATTTTATTTTCGCGCAAACTGCGGGCAGTGACAAAAATAATGCCTATGTCTTTGCTATGTTGCCGCAGGTATCGCGCAACTGACAAACCATCTTCACCCACCAAACCAATGTCTAAAATCACCGCAATAAAGCTTTGAACACATAATCTGCGGTAAAATTGTGCGGCACTTGAGAATTCTTCAGTCGCAAAGCCCAAATATCTTAGTTGAAAAGCCAATTCTTTTCTTAAGATATCCTCATCTTCGACCAAAGCAATTTTATAATCTTGGAATAATTCCATTTAAAAGTGGCACTTTAGAATATGAACATACACTTGCCTACTCTAACCTTTACTAGCGGCCTTGGCAATTTGATTTTTGCTATTTTAGTCTTTTTGTATATTAAACAATCAAGATCAACACAAAAGGCATTAAAGGTTTGGTGCAGTGCCAAAGTCTTGCTAAGTGCAGGGTTTTTATTCAATTTCTCTCAGATTTTCCTGCCACATCAAATCCCACCGGTGGTAGGTAACGTCTTACAAATCACTGGGATTGCAACAGAATTTGCAGCGTATTGCTTGTTACTCAACAAACCCTCTTGGCTGAACAAGCTATGGCCGTTTTGTCTTATTTCACTTGTTGTCCTGCTGTCGATTGCTATTGCGGAAACCAGCCAAGGGCCGCGTTTATTGTGGCTCTCTACCGTGATTGGCTCATTATTATTCGGTGTTTCTATCTTGCTGTTTTCTTATCCGCAACGCTCTGGCCTGATATGGGTAATTGGCATTGTGAATTTACTGGCGGCAACTTCAATGTTCCTGCGTGTCTATTACGGCATATTTATTGGCGAATTAGTTCGTTTTCAGATGAATTGGGCGAATTTTGGCATTTATTTTATGGCCTATATCACGCTGATTATCAATGGTTTTGGTTTTCTGTTATTAGCCAAACGACAAGATGATGAGGAATTAACCACGTGGGTACAGGCGTTAAGAGAAAATGAAGCGATACAACGAACGATTCTGTCCACTGCTTCACATGAGTTTCGCACACCGTTAGCACAAATTCAGGCAAGCTTAGATTCATTACGGATTGTCGGTCATGACCTACCGATAGCAGTATTACAGCGGGTGGATAATATGCGTTATGCGGCAAAACGCATGTCAGACCTTGCTGATAGTTTGATCAGTCAGGAGCAATTACTTGAACCTCGAAGCAGAATACCGCAGCAAGGCGAGGTGCAAGAAGTGACTGACTATCGTACTTTGCACTTTTTAGAATTGTTGGCGCATGAGTTTCGCAACCATAGCGCGATGATTAAATCGAGCATTGATTCCTTATTGTTGTTACACCATGAGCTGCCACCAACCGCACAAGAAAGACTACAACGGCTGCGGGTCAGCAGTTGGCGGCTGAATGATTTAACAGAAGATTTATTGCAACAACACCGCTTTCGGGCGGAGGTCGGTTTGGATGAGGCAATTTATCCGGTTGAGCTGTGGTCGTTGCTGAATTGCAGTATTAACCACTACCAACTATTGCATCCCCATCGCAAAATCGAACTGATTCATCCTTCACACAATATCAGCCTCACCGTTGATGCCGCCTTATTCGCTATCGCCATCGATAATCTGATTGATAACGCGCTATCACATAGCCAAGTCGATAACAGCCCAATCACAGTTATGGTGCAAGAACATGAGGATAGGGTAGAAATTGCCGTCAAAGATCTTGGTTCAGGAATTAGTGATGCGAAAAAAGGCGAGGTCTTTAAACGCTATGTATCTGGTACAGAGGAAAAAACCCGTGGTTTAGGGCTCAATATTGTGTGGCGAATTGTTCAATTACATCACGGAAAAATTGAGGTGTTTGATAACGTCCCATCTGGCACCGTGATGCAGATTACCCTGCCGCTCGACGGGAAACCAGCTCAGTCAGCCTAGTATCATTTGGCGGTTTGCTTCTCGCAAAACCGCCCTACTGCGCATATCCGACGTCCCACACTTAACGGCCACTGAACAACTGATCGAGTTGTGAAATCAAGGTAGGCGAAGGCTGTTTGACCATGAGCCCTTGAGAAGCAGACTCGATCCCTCTTATAAAGAAACAGACAAAACCGCCTAGGTGGTGTTGTGGTTGGTAATTTGTCAGTCGGTTTTGTAACAAACGATGCAAAGCCAAGGTGTAGCAAACGCCTTGCACATCATAGCGATGTTGTAGCATCGCCGCTTGCATGGCCGCTGGTTGGTAGTCGTCATCACTTTTTCCCAAACGGTTCGATTTATAGTCCAACACAAAATAACGACCAGCATGTTCAATTACCAAGTCAATATAGCCCTTGAACATGCCGTGAAGGGTGCGCGGATTAAGCGGCGTGCGGGGTGCATCAGCAAATAGAGGGTGAATCATTTGCTCTAGCTTGCTTGTCTTAACTTCAGCATCAATCGACAACATAAATTCCATTTCTGTCTGCACTTGGTGAGGAGCCAGATCAGCAAGCCGTAGTTTGGGTAGCGCCTCATCCAAACACAGCGGGGTATCTAAAACCAATTTTAACCACCCATCGAACACCTCTACCCATTCGGATAAATCACGGCGTTGACAGCGTAGCGCAATTATCCGTTTTCGCTCACGGTCATGAGCATAGGCCGCAGCAAAACCATATTCCGCCGCCCATTGCAATAAACCGTGTAAAAACACCCCTGCCCGAGGCCCCGCTTCAAAACGATGAATGTCTTGCAATACCCCATTGACTGGCGTTGGGGTGCGCTGCACAGGCATCGATACCGTGCCTTCATCCTCAATCACTGGATGTGGTTGGCTAAAAATGTGCCGTTGGTGGCGATCTGGCAACAACGCAGAATAACTGGCAATCCACCACGAATGATCAATAGTGCCGGTAAACTTTTTTGCTTCTTCTGTGGTGGTCAGCGTGTCATCAGCGTTTATTTGGGCACGGGATGCGTTTGCCATTCGCGGTGAGGTTGAGACAGCAAAACACGCCGGATCCTCATCCTGTAACTGGCTGAGATAATGTAACCACTGCTCGGCTGGCCAAGGTTGTGCCATACCAAATAGCCGGCCAATGGCAGTTTGATTGACGCTAACTTGTCGATTAACCACCGCCGCCATACCTAAGGCCAGATGGTATTTAGCGCGGGTCAATGCCACATATAACAGCCGCATTTCCTCCGCTTGTGATTCGGTCACAAACTGTTGCCACTGTGCTGGTGTGGCTTCTTCCCCTTTGGCAATAAAGCATGGTGAGCCGTCCGGTTGATGAATGAAAAAAGCACTGGTTTGACTTTGCATCGGTACACGAATAGCGCAGACAAAAGGCAAAAAGACCACCGGATATTCTAAGCCCTTAGATTTATGGATGGTCACCACTTTGACCAAATTGGCTTCGCTTTCTAAACGCAAAATGGCTTCTTGCTGTTGCAAATTCGGCTGTTCAATAAGCTGATTGAGATGGCGAATTAAGCCCTGTTCGCCTTCAAGATGGGCAGAATCCGCTTGAAGACGTTCAGCCAAGTGTAAAAAGTTGGTCATCACCCGCTCGCCGCCTGTTTCTTGCAATACTCGTTGCGGCACTGCTTCATCTAGCAACAGTTGGCGCAACATCGCTAAAACACCATTTTTCTGCCATAACAGCCGGTAGTCGCGAAAACGCTTGATTTGCTGTTCCCAGAAGGTTTCATTCACCACCAACTGTTCTAGCTGTTGCCATGACCATGCCAACGATGGCGTCGCAAGGGCACGACGAACGCGGTTACCATCTTCTGGATAAACCACAGCTTCAAGCCACAACACCATATCAGCCGCCTGTTGGCTCTGAAAAACGGAATCACGGTCGGATAAATACACCGACCGTACCCCGTAACGGCTTAATGCTTGGCGGATAATGTCGGCTTCGCGACCACTGCGGACCAAAATGGCAATATCTTCTGCCCGAATTGGCCGTGTCGTGGCGTCCTTATCGCCACAGGGCAAGTGCACCTGCTCGGGTGATGCCAACCAGTTGGCAATTTGCTGGGCAGTGTGATTCGCCGTTAGGTAGCGATAGTCCGTGGAATTGACCTCATCAAGCCCTGCCACAAAGTGAAAATCTATCGCTGCCAATGGTGTGTTATCGATGGTCAGCGCCAGCGATTGGTGACGGCTTTGTACCGGAAAGAAAGGGATTTGCTCATGGAAAAACACGCCATCGCCGTCTTTCCAGACGGTGTCCGCGTGACTGAAGAGCTGATTCACTGCCTTGACCAACGGCGCACTCGAACGGTGGTTAGTGTCTAAGGTGGTGCGGTGTGCAGGTTGGATGACTTGGCGGGCATGGATATAAGTAAAGATATCCGCCCCACGAAACGCATAAATCGCTTGTTTAGGGTCACCAATTAACAATAAACCGTGTTCGGTGCTGTTTTGGTCTGGGTAGATGGTCGAGAAAATGCGATATTGTGCGGGGTCGGTATCTTGAAATTCGTCAATCATCGCCAGCGGAAATTGACACCGCAACACCTTAGCCAGCGGATTTTCTGCCTCGGTTGATGTGTTGGCCAGTGCCTGATCAAGGCGCGTAATCATGTCATCAAAACCGATTTCTGCCCGTCGCTGTTTTTCTTGGTGCAGCCGATGACCAATCCATTGCGCGGCATGTTGCCATACCGTTAACGTCAATGAAGGCAAAGCCTTGATTTGACTGGGCAATTCAGCGAGCGCAGCAAGCGCGGCATTCACCTGTTCTGGATGGTTGGTTATTAAGACACAGTTCTTCTTCAAGGCAGCGGCAATACCGTTGGGTGATAAATATTTCCAGAAACCTTCCTCTTTCAAAGATACGGGTAACAATGGTTGTGCTTGGTCGCTATTCACCCATATCGCTAGATCACTGAGCCATCTCTGCAGTTTTTCCGATTTAATGCGGCTACCATTGAATTGTTTTTCTGTATCGGTTTGGGTCAAAGCAGTCGTCAGCGCATCTAACCAACCTTCCCGCCACGGCCGCCGCAGTGCAGCAAGGCGTTGGCAATAGACAGCGTCGATTTGAGAAATGGCCGCCGCCAACGATGTGGTAGGTGGCTGGTTGAGATCCAGTGTCCCTCGGGTTAATAACGGCCGCACTTGATTAAGTACATTAAGAGGATCATTACCTAAGATGGTCAGTGCGCTTTGTAATAACGACTCTTGCAGTGTTTGCACATGAACGCGCCAGTAATCACGGGCCGCCTCTTGTTTCAGCTCAATATCATCTGTATTCACCTTAAGCTCAAACAGACTTTGGCTATCAAAAGCGTGCGTACGTAGCGTTTTTTGGCAAAAAGCATGAATGGTATAAATGGCGGCTTGGTCCATCGCTTGTGCCGCTTGATCAAGACGATAAGCGAAAGCCGCCGCTTTTTTGGGGTCGTCTTGGGCGTACCGCTGGCGCAGTTGTTGCAAAAATGGATCGTCATGATTGAGTGGTGATCGAAAAACCGCAGCAGCTTGTTCTAAGCGCCGCCGGATTCGATCACGCAATTCTTCCGTGGCCGCCTCGGTAAAAGTGACCACCAAAATCGATGACGGCATTTGGGGCGGTATTGGGCTATCGCTGTCGTTTTCATCAGCAGCGCCAAGAATTAAACGCACATAAAGGCTGGCAATCGTATAGGTTTTACCTGTCCCTGCGCTGGCTTCGATTAAATGATTTCCAGCCAGCGGAAAGGTTAATAAATCCAGCTTTTTGATTGATTCTGTTGTGATCTGGGACATGGTATTTCCATTGTTGTTGATTAAGCCCCGTAGGTTGCAGCGTGTGGTCATCGGACCAACCCCTCTGGCTTGGCGGATATACGACGCTTATCAGCCCTACGGTACTTGCATACGATGGCGCTAAATGTTGTTTAAAGGGGGTTTTTAGTCATCAAGCGGATAACACGGCGCATTCGATAATGCCGTGTAACACAGGTGATACAACTCATACGCATAGTGTTCAAAACCAGCGGCTAACAGTTGTTCCCAACTTGGCCATGCCCGCGCCAAGGCCGCCTCTTTTCTCACCTCACCTACGCGGTTGTTGTCACCTTCATATTCGGTTTTTGCCTGCTTTTTCCATTTTTCCGGGTTATCTTCCTGCTCCTCACTCGCCAGATACACGCCGGCGGTCTTAATCGCTACCGGAAGCGGGTGTTGCATGGCCTCTAGCCATAACTGACATAAGCGGTGTAAGGCATCTTGTGCGACAGAGGGGGCAAGCGGTTCCCACACAAAATAACAGTTGTCTTTTGGTGCAATCAGCACCGTTGATAATGGCCGTCCATTAGCGCTAGCCAATAGATGCAATGGCCAATACGTTGCCACGGCTTTTAAATTAAACAGCCGTTCTTTTCTTCGGATCGCATCGGGCAACACATAAAAGACTGCTTGCTGTGCTGAATTTTCGCTGATCCGACAATGTTTTATATCCGCCTCAATGACCTGTTTTTGGGCAGCATCGTGTTCATAAGTAAAGGATAGATGCGCCACATCTTCCATTTCTCTTGGCCACTGTTCTGCCGCTTGCTGCCACAACCGGAAACCACACCATAAATCTGCTTCCAATGTCCGCAAGTCTGCTTCCGCGACTTCGCCCACTGGTAGGACGCCTTCGCCTCGTAACTGAGCACAAAACGCCTGCCAACGCTCAGCTAATTCCTGCTCGGTGAGACTATCCGCCCGCCGTAATAATTGATTTAAGGCCCGTGAACGTAATTGATAAAGGCTCAGCGTGTTTAAGGCGAACACTTCACAGTCGAGCGGTGCATCGCTGTCCTGAAAATAGATTTGTAGCCGTTGTGAGAAAAACGTACTAACGGGTTTTTTGAAGAAATAGGCCAGTTGTTGTATCGAGATGCTTTCAGGCGGCGTGTATGCAGCGAGTTTTCCCACCTCAGCAACGTGTTGTTCAGACGGCGTATGGACGCTTTCCCAATGGGCGGCATACGTCCACCAAGGTTCTCCTTGAAAGTAGCGCACGCTAAAAGGTTGTAACGGGTGTTCAGTCGTGAGATGTGCTGAGAGGGGTTTATTTGGATCATCGCCCCAACACCAAGTACGGTTGAGGTAATTTTGCAGTTGGCTAATCAATATGGACGGGGAACGCTGCCGGTTGTCGCGGCTATCTTGTCCCACATAGCTGATATATAGAGCTTTTCTCGCTGAAAGCAGGGCTTCGAGCAACAAATAACGATCATCTTCATGTCGTGAACGGTCGCCGGGGCGGTAATCTTGCCCCATCAAATCGAAGTCGATGCGCTGGGTTTGGCGCGGATAATCGCCGTCGTTCATTCCCAATAGGCAAATGAGTTTAAACGGAATGGCGCGCATGGGCATCAATGTCCCAAACGTGACAAAACCCGACATAAACTGCAATGCCACACTGGTATCCGTAAACCCTTGTAATACCACTTCGCGCACCACCGCCAGCGGAATAGGATGATTAATCCCTGCCTGATCACAAGCCAGCACCCAGTCAGTCACACTTTGGGTAAATTTTTCTAATAATGCTTGGGTGAACTCATCCTCTGCCACAATGCAGTCTTGTAATAACTGTCCGAGCAGGGTTTGCCATTGTGTCGGTAGATATGTTTGAGTCAGTGCTTGGCTGTATTGACCCAATATCCGCAGACACTGCGCCAGCTTACCGATCAATTCAGCCTCTAATCCGCCAATTTCCGGATAAGGATAGACGTCTGACCATGCCCCGTCCTCTTCCACCGCATAGCCCAACAACATCCGGTGCAGCCCAAATAACCAGCTGTTTTGTGATTCAGAAGGGAGTTGTAAGCGCGTTTTATGCTTACCATCCAAGCCCCAACGAATCCCAGCCCCTTCGACCCAACGCCGCAGCAGAGGCAATTCGTGACTTTCCATCGCAAATGCCTGTGCAAACTCAGGAATATCCAACCAATCTAACAACTCACTGACTTGCAAGCGTTGTTCCGGCAGATGTAATAACGCTTCAATCACTCGTAACACCGGTGCCGTACTGCGGTCAGCGCGGTCGGCAAGATTAAACGGGATCGTCAAAGACTTGTTATCCGCCGTGACAATAGGCTGTCGAAACACAGATTGGATAAAAGGTGCATATAAATCAATATCCGGCACCATCACCATCACATCACTCGGCTTCAACTCACCGCGACTTGTTTCAAATCGATTCAGTAATTGGTCATGTAAAATTTCCACTTCGCGCAGTGGGCTATGCGCACTGTGAAAAACAATCGAGTCGTCCAAACGTGGTAGCGGTTTGGGTGTGTCAACCGGGGGTTCTAAATCGACAATCGACCACTGTAGCTTTTGCAGTAACGGAGCCTGTTCGGATGGTTCGGTGTCATCAAACAAGTCGATTTTGCTGAATAGAATTTTTTGCTGTTCAGAGTACGCTTGTTGATCATATTGATCTAACAACTCGATAAAGTCGCGCCCTTGCCGCCCCCATGCAGCAAGTAAAGGATGTCCATGCAAATGCAATAATTCTGGGTCGTTTATCTCTGGCACCCCTGGGCGTTTGTTATGGCGGCGGCGCACTTCGCGTTGCAGAATGGTACGCACTTCAACAATATCGGCCCAATAATGTCGGCAGGGGTTGAGCACCGCCATAATGATGTGGCAATGTTTGCCTAGGGCATGGAGGGCTTCCACCACTTGGGCAGGCAGAGAAGAAATGCCGAATACAATAATGCGTTCTGGTAAGCCTGCTGGCCGCTGAGACAGGGTTTCAAGTGTAGAAAGAAACTTCGGATGGATGGCGGCTCGGTGGGTGTTAATTTGTTCTAACAGCGTTTGATTCAGTTTGAGCCAGAGTTTTACTTGCCAATGTTGGCTGTCGGTGAGTGGTGTAATATGGCCGTTCGCTAACCGGAGCTGATATTTTTCTCCACTCCAATCAGTCAGCCAATCTGCACGATACACTTGATATTGGTCGAACAAATCTGCCAGCTGTAGCGCAAGTTGATGGCGTTTACGCCCATCGTCATCACGTTCTAAAAAGCGCCCAAGGGCAGCGAAATCATCAGGATGTTGTGTAATCCACTCGGGTAGATGGCGGTACAAGTGCCATTGCAGTTGTTTTTTATCAAAAGCAGACTGTAACGGCACGTCCTCTTTTCCGAGCACAGTGCGGTAGCTATGCCATAAAAATTCTGAAGGCAGTTTGAACGCTAACGCTGCTGCGATGCGGTGTTGATTCGCAAACTCTAATTTCAGCCAATGCGCCATACCGTGGCTATGAGTCAAGATAACTTCATGACTAAGAGGGTGGGTAAGAGGATGTTGTTGTATCCAACCGAAAACTACCTCACGCAGCGCTTCCATACGATTGGCGTGGAGAATCGTTAAACCACAATACTCAGACATACCGCCCTCTCAATCAGGGAAATTTTATTTGTATGAGATATTACCAGAATTTTTCTCTGGCAATTTTCTCAAGACCGTTTTGTGCATAGCATCAACAGCGGTCAATTAAGCTAGGGTATGATTTAAAACTCGAAAAAGGTGAACGACACTCGATGATGACTTCTCGACCTCTGCTTTATAGCTACCGCCGTTGTCCTTATGCTATGCGTGCTAGAATAAGTCTGTTAATTGCGAATATTGAGTTTGATATTCACGAAATTGTGCTGAAAGACAAACCAGCCGCCATGCTAGCCGCCTCGCCAAAAGGCACTGTGCCTGTCTTATGCCTACCGGATGGCACAGTCATTGACCAGAGCTGGGACATTATTCAATGGGCTTTACAACAAAATGATGTCTGCCATTGGTGGCAAGCAGCACAAAGCACAGACAATCTTGCCTTGTTGCATACCAATGATGGCGAATTTAAATATCACCTCGACCGTTATAAATACCCGGAACGTTTTGCCGATAGCCAAGGCCGCGAGACCCATCGACAGCAAGCGATGGCATGTCTATTACAACCTCTCGCAACTCGCCTCAGCGCCAGCCGATTTCTTGGCGGAGAACAGGCTTGTGCGACCGATATCGCAATTTTCCCTTTCATCCGCCAATTTGCCGCTATCGATCCCATCTGGTTCGCCGAACAACCCCTCCCCACACTCCATCAATGGCTGTCATACTGGATAACCGAACCATTATTTTTACGCTGCATGGCCAAAGTGCCAAGCCAGCAGACGGTTGGGTTTCCCCAATAATTCGCTTGCCCCAGATGGGACAAGTCTTGAAAGACACACACCATGCCCACCCCAAACCTCATCACCCTCGCCGACCAACTTGAACGCCTCACCGAGTTATGCCGTATGATCGAACAACGCAGCAACAAATATGAAGACAACCCACACCCCAACCGCACACTCGGCGGCATTCAGATTTTGGCAAATATCGCCGCCAACCTAGCCGATGAAAGCGCGGCACAGGTACACTTTATGCTGCTGCAACAACACAAACAGCAAAACACACCGTCTGATTGATCGCACACAGCGTGCCGACTTTCCTTGTATTCACACAGGCGGTCAGATTTCATAATAGAAAATGACTATGCCGCGTCCTGTTCTACCGAAGGCATAGCCCTGTTGATGGCATCAGGAGGAAAAATTGAGCGAGCATTTCCCCAAGTCTGGCAAAAAATCCCGCTATCCACGCAAACCACGCGCCCCCCATTCCGCCCCCGCCGCCACGCAAAAACGCAGCACGATGCCGGCGGCGGTGATGAAATGGGTACAACCGCCGCTGCACATTGACGACAACGACCAACACCAGATGTTGGACGTGAATCTCATCACCCCATCGCCTTTTCAACCTTGCTTTCCCACCGAAGACGAAATCCGCCGCTTGGCAGATAGCTTTTCTATCTCCGGCGGACAAGTTACGCCCATCGTGGTGCGGCCACATCCAAGCCGATCGGGGTTGTATGAATTGATTGCTGGCGAAAGGCGATGGCGTGCCAGTCGTTTATTGGGCTTGCCAAAAATTCGCGCCGTGGTGCGTGAATTAACCGACTATCAAGCCTTGCTCTATGTCCTCACAGACAATCCCTCACATCACAAAATCACCGATATTGAACTGTTTGAGTCGCAACAAAAACTCAGCCAAGCCCTCGGCGGAGAACAGCTTTCTTTGCGGCAACAAGAGATGTTATTGGGGCGATCTCGTTCGGGGCTGCATCGCTTACGCTGGTTTAAGCGGCTTAATCCAGACAATCTTGCATGGGCAAAACAACATAAACATGCGCTATCAGCATCGACCATCGACCGCGTGATGGCAAAAATTGGGGAATCGCCGCGCACGGTGGAATTATTAAACCTCGCCATTGAAACCTTGCGTGGACAACCTTCACTCGATGGTGTCAGTACCGACCCCACCGGCACCGGTACCGCGAAAGAAATCACCTATTCCGCGCTGTTCAAAGCAATTTTGAACCGCAGCGCCAGCCGATTTAAGGAACATCCAGCCTTTTTAGACGGCAATGTGATTGTCTCAAATGGTAAAGTGTCGCTGCGGCGGTTATCGCTCAAAGCCCTATTAGCCCTAAGTCCAGAAGAATTGCACCGCCAATTACACGAAGTGGTGGCACAAGCAAAACAAGTGGCAACACTGTCACCCGATGATAACCGCCGTGAAATGGAACAAGACGACGAGCTGCCGGATGATATTGGCAATCGGCTCTAACCTTTAACGGACAAACTATGCACGAAAGAAAAACCCTCGATGGCCAAGCCAGCGCCATCATGACCTTGCTATGCGTCATCTGGGGCTTGCAACAAGTGGTGCTCAAAGCCGCTGCCAATGATATTACGCCTCTGCTGCAAATCGCCCTGCGTTCGGGGATAGCAGCGGCATTGGTGTGGCTGGTGATGCGTTGGCGACAGGAAAAAATGCAATGGGGGAATGGCTATTGGAAAGCAGGCGGCTTGGTTGGAACACTGTTTGCGATTGAATTTTTATTGGTTGGTGAGGGGCTGCGTTTTACCTCTGCGTCGCACATGGTGGTGTTGCTTTATACCGCGCCTATTTTTGTTGCCCTCGGTTTGCATTGGAAATTGCCCGCCGAGCGGCTCAACCGTTGGCAATGGCTGGGGATTGGCTTAGCTTTTGCTGGCATTGTGTTGACCTTTTTTGGTCGTGGTAACGATCATGCTTATAGTGAAAGTGAACTGAGCCGGATGTTATGGGGCGATATGCTGGGTTTATTGGCTGGTGTCTCGTGGGCAGCAACCACCTTAGTCGTGCGCTTATCGCGGCTGGCCAGCGCCCCCACTTCGCATACCTTGCAATATCAGCTATTAGGGGCATTTGTGCTGTTGGTGCCTGCGGCCATCTTACTGGGCCAAGCGCAGATTCACTTCACCCCACTCGCCATCGGTAGCCTGTTATTTCACTCGGTGATTGTGTCATTTGCCAGCTATCTGGCGTGGTTTTGGCTGTTGAAAAATTATCTTGCCTCGCGCCTCGGGGTGTTTTCTTTTCTGACACCCTTGTTTGGGATGGTGTTTGGCGTGTGGTTGTTAAATGAACCGTTAGAACGCAATTTCATCATCGGCACCGTCTGTGTGCTGGGTGGGGTGGTGTTGGTCAGTGGGCACAGTTGGTTAAACAGTGTTTGGCAAGGCATTTGGAAACGATAGGGGGACAGGATGTTACAACAATCTGACGCTTCAGCTGGCGAAGGTTGTGCACAGGCACAGATGGCCTCGTATGCGCGAATCGAAGCCCAACGGCACGCACAAGCACACGGACGCTGGCAAAAAATCTGCGATTGGTGGCGGCAATGGACTGGAAAAACCACCCCACGCCATCATGTAGCGCGCCAGTAGTTTGCTTGTGTTTTGCAATCCATCTCACCATTACAAGAAAGGGCCCACCATGTTTAAAAAATTGCTTGCCTCGATTGGTGTCGGGGGTGCCAAGGTTGATACCCAGCTAGATAACCCCCGTTTATACCCGGGTGATGTGTTGCGGGGTAAGGTTGTTGTGCAAGGCGGCAAGGCAGCACAGGATATTGAAAAAATCGAATTGGTCTTGATGATCGAAGCCGAAGACGATAGCAATGACGATACCCGCGTCAATTTGCCGTTAGGCAGTCTGCGTGTCAGCCAAGCGTTTACCATCCGTGCCGAAGAACGCCGCGAGTTTCCGTTTGAAATTCAGTTGCCCGCCGATTTGCCTATCAATGGCTTGCCTTATCATGGCCAACCGTTGCCAATTTGGATTCATACCGATTTGGCGATTGATGCCGCCATCGACACCAACGACCGCGATTTCTTAGAAATTCTGCCGCCGGCCCCTGTGAGCACCTTGCTGCAAGCCTTCGATCAATTAGGCTGGGGGATTAGCAGCACCGATGTTGAATTGGGTACAGCGCGAGTCGGCCATGTCAGCAGCACGTTGGGGTGTTATCAAGAAATTGAACTCAGACCACGCGGCGGCAGTTTCCGCATTCAAGAGATTGAATTGACCTTTTTGCCGTATGGCAATGAAACCCATGTGCTGATCGAGGTCGATTCACGCTTTGGCAGTGATTTTTATGCTTCGCTAGTGATGGGGCCAGACTTTGCCCATCGTGATTGGGTGAACGAATTGCGGATGCAGTTGCCGCTGTAACCGAGGGACGGCGCTCTTATCCACCCACAAAAATTCGCCGTTGTGGTATTGGGTTGCCGATGGTTGGCAACCCAATCGACCGAGCGCAATTTTAGGTGTCGGGTTGTTGAGTGGTTTTGGCCTGTTGTACGCCAATATTTAACACTTGATTGGCGGTTAAGGTATCCGACTCTAAACGGTTCAACGCTTTTAAATCTGCCACACTCACCCGATAGCGTTTCGCAATCTCGGGCAATGTTTCACCTTGCTGCACCACATGACGCGAAGCAGCAGAAGCCGAGACATTCAAATCCAAAATCCGATTGTCCGCATTCGCCACGGTCGTGGTTTCAGCGCTGACCACACTGGTTTCTGGCAAGTCTGCGTTAGGCGTTTCTTTGGTCTGTTGTGCGGCCACCAATAAAGGTTGGCCCGGCTGAATGCGTAAGCTGGTTAAGCCGTTGGTGCGTTTCAAGACATTGAGATCCATGCCAAAGCGCTGGGCAATGTCTTCAGCAGTGTCATCGACCTGTGCTACATACGGTTGCCAATTCATCAATGGCGCTGAGAAACGTGCCAGATTTTCATGGAAACGCTCGGATTTTGCCGCTGGAATTAAAATTTGGCGGCCAGTTTTGTGCGCCAGCACTGGACGGTTAAAACCCGGATTTAAGAATCGGACTTCTTCTTCTGTGGTTTCTGCCAATTTGGCCGCCACTTCAAGATCCATGTGTTTGCCCGGAGAAATTGCCACGAAGTAGGGTTTGTTGGGCAATTTTTCGAGGCGAACACTAAAGCGTTGCGGCTCAGCCAGAATATTGCGGACGGCCAATAGTTTTGGCACGTAATTGCGCGTTTCAGCGGGCAAGCTCAGGTTTTCAAAATCTTCGGGTAAACCACGGGCGCGGTTGCGCGCAATCGCACGGCTGACATTGCCTTCACCCCAGTTATACGATGCAAGGGCAAGGTTCCAATCACCAAACATGGCATGGAGATTTTCTAAATAATCGAGGGCGGCGCGGGTGGCGGCGGTGACATCACGGCGGCCATCGTACCACCACGTTTGTTCTAAACCATATTGCCGACCTGTCGCTGGCATAAATTGCCATAGACCAGAAGCCCCGACGGGTGACATGGCTTGTGCATTAAACGCACTTTCGACCAACGGCAATAGCGCGATTTCAGTCGGCATACCACGTCGTTCGACTTCGTTAATAATATGGAACAGATAGCGATGACTGCGCGTTAGCATACGGCGGAAAGATTCGGGATTTTTGCTATACATGCGTTCATGGCGGCGAACCAGCTCGCTATTCACTTCGCCTAATTGAAAACCGTCACGTACTCGCAACCAAACATTGTCACCATTACGCAAAGTACCGTTGTTTTGTTGGGTCAGGTATTGCGCCACTCGCGATGCCGAATCGGGAGCTAAAAAATTGTCCGCATACGCTGTCGCTGTGATTGCACAGCCCACCGCCATAGAAACCGACCACGTCAACAACCGTACTTTCATCATTATGCGCCTCCTCAAAACAGGCGCCGATGCTAGCTGGCATGTAGCTGTCACGTCAATGAAAAATTATGATATTTCATGATCTTGCTCTATTTTTGAATGCAATTTCCCAAAGTCATGGCTTTGTTACAAGGAGAATGCCCGAACGCTAAATCAAAACATTGCTATATCATGATTTACTGTTATAAAAATGCTGCGCTCGCCTGTGGTTTGCCCGATTGATTTCTTTCCGTATGAGGACCTCGCACCATGTCGAAGAAGAAAAAAGCCCCATCGAAACTGTTTGTCCTCGATACCAACGTGCTGTTGCACGACCCCACCAGCTTGTTTCGCTTTCAAGAACACGATGTGTTTATCCCGATTGTGACGCTGGAAGAATTGGATAATCACAAAAAAGGCATGTCCGAACTGGCGCGTAATGCACGACAAGCCAGCCGGTTTATGGACGATTTGGTGTGCGATCAGTCGAATAAACAAATCGAGGCTGGTATTCCGCTGGTTGCCCACAGTCATCAAGCCGCGACCGGTGCTTTGTATCTGCAAACCGCCGCCCTCGCCGCCGAATTACCCGACAGTTTGCCGTTGGGACGTGGTGATAATCGTATCTTGGCGTTGGTATTGGCCCTACAACAACGTGATAAAAAACGCGAAGTGGTGTTGGTGTCGAAAGACATCAATATGCGGATTAAAGCGCGGGCGCTGGGTTTGGCAGCGGAAGATTATTTCAATGACCAAGTGTTAGAAGACAGTGATTTGTTGTATGGCGGTACTCGGCAAATCGATACCTTATTTTGGCAACGACAGGGCGAAGGGCTGCGCTCTTGGACAGAGAATAGCCGCACCTATTATGAAATCAATGGGCCAGATTGTTCACAACTCTTAGCCAACCAATTTCTATGGCAAGACGACGAGTCATTTGTCGCTAAAGTCAAAAGCCGGCAAGGCAATAGCGCGATTTTAGAAACCTTGCGCGACTACAGCCACCAGAAAAATAGCGTATGGGGCATTACAGCGCGCAATCGTGAACAAAATTTCGCCCTGAATTTGCTGCTTGATCCCGATATTGATTTTGTCACGCTGTTGGGTCAGGCCGGTACAGGTAAAACCTTGCTCACCCTTGCCGCGGGTTTGGTGCAAACACTGGAGCAAAAACGCTACAGCGAAATCATTATGACCCGTGTCACAGTGCCCGTTGGTGAAGATATTGGTTTTTTACCGGGTAGCGAAGAAGAAAAAATGGCACCGTGGATGGGTGCTTTAGAGGATAATCTAGATGTCTTAAATCGACCGGAAGAGGATGGCGGCGAGTGGGGACGGGCAGCAACACGCGATTTAATGCCTGTCTCTTATACACATCTGACGCTGCCGACGATCTTACGCGTGTA
>NZ_JBSQVP010000015.1:0-41981 GCF_055136605.1 Aquaspirillum sp.
AGATGTGTATAAGAGACAGGGGTGGCGGTTCGGCCAGAATATCATCGATGGCAAAGTCAAAATCGAGGATCGGGTTTTCTACCTCAGGCTTAGGCGGTTCGGCCACTGGCGCAGGTACTGCTTCTGGCTCAGGTTCAACTACCTCGTCATCAGGAATCACCTCTGGTTCAGGCGCAGGCGCCGGTGTTGGTACTGGTGTACCAGACAAATCTTCGGCAAACATCGCCATCATGGCATCAATTTCTGCGTCTTCTGCCGTTGGCGTTAACGCAGGCGGCGGGACAGCTTCAGTTAAAACTGCCGGCGCAGGAACCACTTCTTCTAAATCGTCTAGCAAAGCTTCCATTTCCAACTCAGGAATTGCATCGGCTGGGCTCGGTGCAGGAGGAATAGCCGCGCTGACCGGTGGAGATGCGGGTTGACCGGGGATGGCCAACATGTCGAAATCTTCTGTGAACTCTAACAGTGCGCCGGGCGGTGGCGTTGGCGCAGCCGCAGGTGGCGGTGTTTCTGTTTCAGACACCACCGCCTCCAACAGCGGCTCAGCCACGATTTGAGACATTTCAGGTGGCTCTGGTTCAACTGCAACCGGCTCAGGTAAAGGTTCCGGCTCTGGCTCAATCACCGGCTCAGGTGGCAGCGGTGGTGCAGTAGCAATCACCTCATCAACAGCCGCCAATTCTTCCGTTTTTTGCTCTTGCCGGCGACGCCAATAGAATAGGCCCCCTAACACGGCGGCTAGACCAGCTGCCCCACCTGCCGCCCACGGCCAAATGGGTTCTTCTTCTGGCTCGGGTATCGCTGCTTTTTCAACGGGAGCAGGTTTGGTGGCAGCCGGAGCAGCTTGTTCTGTGGCAGGCGCTTGGGCCGGATCGGGCTTACCTTCACTGCGGTTTTGCTGTTCAGCCAGTGCCTTATTTTTCAGCTCTAATAAGGCTTTCATATCGCTGACATTTTTTTCCAGCTCTTTGATGCGATCATTTGCCTCGTCTATCGCTTTATCACGCGCAACCAATTCTTCCTCTAAGACTTGCACTTTTTTCTGTGCATTGGCTAACGCTTTCTCATCAGCACGAGATAAACGTAAGACATCCCGCCCTGCATCAGCACTCGGTGCCGCAGTTTCAGGCGTTTGCGCGACAATACGACCTTTAGTGGTGTCTGGTGCGCGCTGTTGTCCGGTTTGTTGCGACGCCATATCCGCTACACGGCCACGATAAGCACGCCAGTTGGCAACCTGTGCCTGTACCTCGCGATGCGCTTCAGCAGGCGGCGTTTTGGCCAATTCATTTTTTGGAGGGACGTTTAATGTTTTGCCGGCAATCACGATGTTCATATTGCCAGCAAAAGCACGGGGATTGGTTTCATACAACCCGACCATCACCTGTTCCAAACTCACGCCACTTGGCTTTACTTTACTGGCAATACCAGACAACGTATCACCGGTGCGAACAGGATAGGTTTTACCATTGGCCAATGGACCAGCGGCCTCTTCTTTGGCAGTGGTTTTTTCTGGGGGGGTAGCAGGGCCACCGATAAGACCGGTTAGCGCCTGTGAACGAGTTTTCCCTGCTGTTTCAATATCCAATAACACTGAAACATAAGCACTACGAGCAGGCGTCGGCGAGGCCAAACGCACCACCGCTTTACCATCTGCTTTTTTCTCGACTGAGATCACCGCATCACGGAGAAATTCGGGATAGGGCAAGCGGTTACGTTTAAATTGATCAGCCGAGGCAATACGAATTTTTAAGTCGTTGGCTGCAACATCGCTCACTTCTAATTCAGCCCGAAATGGCTGACCCAAGCCAGAAGTAATCCGCAAGGCACCCAGCTCGGCAGCCATAGCCGGTGCGGCAGACAGCAATAAAGAAGTCGCCAGCACATTTCGTCGGAAAGTCGGGGAAAAGTTCACAGCCCACCTTTTTCTTATTGCGTAGAATTTTTTATGGTCCTGAATAGCCACGCTACCCAAGCCGTAAACTGACACAAGCTATCAAGTGTGTCGTGATTTTACGGGTGTCGCAATATTTTACTGTCCTGTTGCCAGCAGTTCTAGCACAGGTTTTGCAACCGCAACCCGCACATTATCGGCACACAACCAGAAATTCAACAGCGATTTTTGCGTTTCTGCGCGATTGATACGGGCAATAGTCAAGGTATCTTGGCCAGTCACCGACATTGGATTCGCATCTGCTAAGGCTTCCTCTGCCAAGACGACACACCCTGCGGCCCGCCACCATTCGCATAACGCCTCGATATCCACGGGCATTTCTGTTTCTATTTCAACATTTAAGGTATGACCAAAAAACACCGGCACCCGATGACGGCGCACAGTGACATTGTCTTCAGTCAACAGCAACAGTTGTGCCAACTGTTGTTGTGCTTGGTCTTGCTCTGCTTGTGACAGTGGCAGAATATTAAACGCCATCCGTTGAGGAAAAATGTCGTTAATCAACGGTTGTTGATTAAACAAGGCGGTGGTTTGCGAAGCCAGCTCTTCAATGCCAGCCTGACCATAATCTGATACCGCTTCCATACTGACAGCCGACACCCGACGCAAGCGGGTATGTTGTTGAATCGGCAACAAAGCTTGTGCCAAGACACTGACCACCGGCAAAGGCAAAGCCACCGCAGTGGTTGCTACGGTTTTGTGTAAAGCGCGTACTGCCTGCGGCCAACAATTGGCTACGTCATCCACTGCCAACACCACCAACAGCCCAAGTTGTTGTAATTCACGCGCTAAATCGCTGTCATGTGCCACGGCCGCATGGCAGATCACCACGGCTTGTACCTGCGTGAAATCAAAGTCGTGATAGTCACCGACGGTTAACTCATGATGACCAAAATAAACAGATTCGCCGGCCAAATCGGCCAAATCGAGAGCATGGACATTTGCCAGCGGCCAACTGGCGCCAGCGAGTAAATCACAAATTGCACCACCCACCACGGTTGTGGCACCAATAATTGCAATCGCAGAAGAAGAAACCATGTGAGACATAAAACATCCTAAAAAATACATAAAACAGCGTGAAAACTTGTTGCAAAAACAACACGCTTTAGCCAAATAAAGGTGAATTTAATTGCAAAACCGTCAACAAAACAGCAACCCACACATTCACTAAAAAGGGCATCGCAGATGATGCCCTTGCTGATGCCGCATGGGGGCAGTAGCTGCCCCCACACACCTTCAGATTACTTGTCCAACACAATACGCAACATACGACGCAGTGGCTCAGCCGCACCCCACAACAGTTGGTCACCGCAGGTAAAGGCACTGATATATTCACCACCCATGCCGAGTTTGCGAATACGACCCACTGGTACGGTCAAAGTCCCTGTCACCGCTGCTGGTGTCAATTCTTTCATCGACACTTCGCGCTGGTTTGGCACCACTTTTACCCAATCGTTGGCTTTGGCCAACAAGGCTTCGATTTCGGCAACAGGCAGATCTTGTTTCAGTTTGATGGTCAGCGCTTGGCTGTGGCAACGCATGGCACCAATCCGCACACACAGGCCATCAATCACGATAGGATTGGTTGCACGACCCAAGATTTTATTGGTCTCAACGCCGCCTTTCCATTCTTCTTTCGATTGACCATTGCCCAAATCTTTGTCAATCCAAGGGATCAAGCTCCCAGCCAACGGCACACCGAAGTATTCAGTTGGGTTGGCATCAGAACGGATAAACTCTGCCACTTTGCGATCGATGTCGAGAATCGCGCTGTTTTTGTCGGCCAATTCAGCAGCCACAGCCGCATTCACGGCACCCATGCCTTTGAGCAATTCGCGCATATTGTTCGCACCAGCGCCCGACGCCGCTTGGTAGGTCATCGATGTCGCCCACTCAACCAGATCGTTTTGGAACAAACCACCCAGTGCCATCAACATCAGACTGACGGTGCAGTTCCCACCTACGAATGTCTTACCGCCTTTAGCGAGGGACTCTTTGATCACATTCATATTGACTGGATCTAAGATAATGACTGCTTCATCTTCCATCCGCAGCGCGCTGGCAGCATCAATCCAATACCCATCCCAACCAGTCGCACGCAATGGGGCGTACACTTCGTTGGTGTAGTCGCCACCTTGGCAGGTGATAATCACGTCACATGCTTTGAGCTCGTCGAGATTTTTCGCATCTTTCAGTGCAGGGGCGGTTTTGCCACCAAAGCTTGGTGCAGCACCACCGGGGTTAGAAGTGGTGAAATAAATCGGCTCGATATGGGCAAAATCATTTTCTTCTACCATGCGCTGCATCAGCACTGAACCGACCATCCCGCGCCAGCCAACTAAACCGACTTTTAACATCATCTATCCTTTATCTATTCAAAAATTGATTTTGATCCAGTCACACGGCTTACAGTGCCGCTAACACAGCATCGCCCATTTCACGGGTACCGACGCGGTGGGTGCCAGGTTCGTAAATATCACCGGTACGCAGACCTTGTGCTAACACGGCCTTCACCGCGTTTTCGACACGCTGTGCCGCTTGTTCCTGATTGAAGGTATAGCGCAACATCATGGCAGCAGACAGAATCGTTGCCAGCGGATTTGCCACCCCTTTGCCAGCGATGTCGGGTGCCGAACCGTGGGAGGGTTCGTACAAGCCTTTGTTATTGGCGTCGAGCGATGCCGAAGGCAACATCCCAATCGAACCGGTTAACATCGAGGCTTCATCGGACAAAATATCGCCAAACATATTGCCGGTAACCATCACGTCAAACTGTTTTGGCGCTTTCACCAGCTGCATAGCCGCGTTGTCCACTAACATGTGGGTCAGTTCGACTTCCGGATATTCTGGTGCCAATTCGGTCATCACATCGCGCCATAATTGGGTGGTTTCCAGCACATTCATTTTGTCAACCGAGCACACCCGCTTGTTGCGCTTCATCGCCGCTTCAAACGCCACCCGACCAATACGGCGGATTTCGCTTTCGGTGTAGTGCATGGTGTTGTAACCGAAGCGTTCGCCATCGCGCACTTCTACACCGCGTGGTTGACCAAAGTAGATATCCCCCGTTAATTCACGCACGATCAGAATATCCAAACCAGCGACAACCTCAGGCTTCAAGGTAGAAGCATTCGCCAGTTCAGGATACAAAATGGCCGGACGCAAATTCGCAAACAGGTTCAAGTCTTTACGAATCGCCAACAAACCGCGTTCTGGACGGAGTGGACGGTCGAGGGTGTCGTACTGTGGCCCACCGACTGCGCCCAATAAAATCGCATCCGCTTCGCGAGCCAATTTTTGCGTCACATCGGGATAAGGCTGACCATATTGGTCATACGCCGCCCCACCCAAAGGTGCTTCTTCCATTTCAATCGGCAAACCGTCACTACGCAGGGCGTCTAACACCCGCTTGGCTTGTTCAATAATTTCTGGGCCAATCCCATCACCCGGTAAAACAGCAATTTTCATGAGCAGTGTGCTTTCGTTGAATCAGCCAGTTAGGCGAATAACCAAGGTTGTTGCTGACGTCGCGCTTCTTCATAACGACGGATTGCTTCAGCATGGGCCAACGTCAAACCAATTTCATCCAAACCATTTAATAAGCAATGTTTGCGATGTTCAGTGATGTCGAACGCGAACGAAGTACCGCCGGGAGTGGTGACGGTTTGTTGTGCCAAATCGACGGTGAGGGTATAGCCGTCTTGGGCTTCACATTCACGGAATAGCTGATCGACCGCTTCGGCGGCTAAGACAATCGGCAACAAACCGTTTTTGTAACAGTTGTTAAAGAAAATATCGGCAAAACTTGGGGCAATCACAACGCGGAAACCGTAGTCTTCGAGTGCCCAAGGTGCATGTTCACGGCTCGAACCACAACCAAAGTTTTCACGAGCTAACAGCACTTGCGCACCCTGATAGCGTGGGAAATTCAGCACAAATTCAGGATTGCGTGGCCGTTGGCTGCAATCTTGACCGGGTTCACCGTGGTCGAGATAACGCCATTCATCAAACAAATTCGGGCCAAAACCAGAGCGTTTGATCGATTTCAAAAACTGTTTTGGAATAATGGCATCGGTATCGACGTTAGCGCGGTCGAGTGGGCAGACAAGGCCATTGAGTTGCGTAAACGCTTTCATAGTGTTTTCTCTCAGAACTGGCGGATATCAACAAAGTGGCCACTGATTGCGGCAGCCGCAGCCATCGCAGGGCTAACCAAGTGGGTCCGTCCACCTTGACCTTGGCGGCCTTCAAAGTTGCGGTTAGACGTCGAGGCACAGCGTTCACCCGGCTCGAGACGGTCGGCATTCATGGCCAAGCACATCGAGCACCCCGGTTCACGCCACTCGAAACCAGCAGCCAAGAACAGATAATGCAAGCCTTCCTGTTCTGCTTGTGCTTTCACATTACCCGAACCCGGTACCACCAAGACCTGTTTCACTGAAGGCGATTTTTGCCGGCCTTGAATCACGGCAGCTGCCGCACGTAAATCTTCAATCCGAGAATTGGTACAGGATCCAATAAACACCTTATCAACAGCAATTTCGGTAATCGGGGTGTTGGCCTGTAAGCCCATATAGTTCAAGGCACGCTCAATGCTACCCTTTTTCACCGGATCGGCTTCTAAAGCCGGATCGGGCACGCGGCCATCGACCCCAATCACCATTTCAGGTGAAGTCCCCCATGTGACCTGAGGCACAATCTCGGCAGCAGGCAATTCCACCACGGTATCAAACTGTGCGCCTTCGTCAGAATGCAGGGTATTCCAATACGCGACAGCAGCCTCCCATGCCTCTGCTTTTGGCGCAAAGGGACGGCCCTTGACGTATTCAATGGTTTTTTCATCCACCGCCACCATGCCAGCACGCGCACCGGCTTCGATCGCCATATTACACAAGGTCATCCGGCCTTCCATCGACAGGCTACGAATGGCTGAACCTGCAAACTCAATCGCATAACCGGTGCCGCCAGCGGTACCAATTTTACCGATGATGGCCAAAGCCACATCTTTAGCCGTCACGCCAGCGCCTAAATCACCCTCGACACGGACTAACATCGATTTCGATTTTTTCGCCACCAGTGTTTGTGTCGCTAAGACATGCTCGACTTCTGAGGTACCGATACCGTGAGCCAAGCAGCCAAAGGCACCGTGGGTCGACGTATGGCTATCACCACACACCACGGTCATTCCCGGCAGGGTTGCGCCTTGTTCAGGCCCAACCACGTGCACGATCCCTTGGTTGATATTTTTGAAGGGGAAATACGCTAACGCGCCCACTTCGCGGATGTTGGCATCCAACGTTTCCACTTGTTGCCGTGAAATAGGGTCGTCAATGGCTGCCGTCCCTTCCGCTTTATCCCAATCGGTAGTCGGGGTGTTGTGGTCGGCAGTAGCGACGATGGAAGAAATTCGCCACGGTTTGCGGCCAGCCAATTTTAAGCCTTCAAAGGCTTGTGGGCTGGTCACTTCGTGTACCAAGTGACGATCGATATATAACAGCACAGTGCCATCGGCTTCTTCGCGGATGACATGACTGTTCCAAAGCTTGTCGTAAAGGGTGTAGGCCATGATAGGGGATGCTTCTGTCAATATTCTCCGAACCGCAGATTATTGCATGAGCCAGTGCGCTGCACCAGACTGCACCCCTATCGAGCATTGACCATTGCAGGCGGAGGGCGTACATTGCTTGACAGATTTTCACTCACCCAACACCCGCTTATCTTTGCTGAAGCGGGTTTTTTTGTTATGGCTTATGGTTGCTGATTTATTTCAACGTTCGGCAAGTTTGCGTGAAATGCGTGCTTTGCTGGCCTTGGCATTGCCGATGATGGTGGCGCAAATTGCCCAAGTCGCCACCGGTTTTGTCGATACCGTCATGGCTGGGCGTGTCGGGACGGCTGATTTGGCAGCGGTGTCGCTCGGTTCAAGCATTTTAATCACCGTCACCATCACGTTTGCGGGTTTGTTGATGGCCTTAAATCCCATCATCGCCCATCATTTTGGCGCACAAGAACATCAGCGGATTGGTAGCAGTTTTCGGCAAGGTTTGTGGATGGGCTTGGCACTTGGCGTGATCGGTTTATTGTTAACCTTGGGGCTGGCCTATACTGTCCCCGCCATGTTAGGCGTTGAAAGCCAAGTCGCAGAACAGACCAAAATCTATCTGATTGGAGCCGCACTCGGTGTACCGGGATTTCTATTATTTCGGGTATTCCATGCCACCTCATCCAGCCTGAATCACACCAAACCGATTATGGTGGTCAGTGTTTTGGCGTTGATTTTGAATGTTCCCCTGAATTATTTCTTTATTCATGGTTGGTTTGGACTGCCAGCACTCGGAGGGGCGGGTTGTGGCTGGGCAACAGGACTGGTGTTTTGGTTTTCTGCTTTGGCACTCGGGGGCTATGTGGCATGGGCGGCACCTTATCGCGGTTTTAAGTTGTTTCAGCAGATGGAGTGGCCAGACTTTGCTCAACAGCGCAACATCATCCACCTTGGGGCCCCCATTGCACTGTCGTTCTTTCTCGAAGTCAGCGCATTTAGCTTTGTCGCACTATTCGTGGCACAACTCGGCACTGTCGTCGTTGCCAGCCACCAAGTGGTGATCAATGTCTCTAGCCTGTTGTATATGATCCCACAAAGCCTTGGCACCGCATTGAGTGTCCGCGTCGGGCAAGCCATCGGTGCTGGTGACTATCAAGCCGCGCGTTTTAAAAGTCGGGTCGGGGTGTTGGCTGGGCTGTTATTGGCATTGCTTACCGCCTTGCTGATTTTGTTGGGGCGTGAAGGCATTGCCCGTGGTTACAGCCCCGACCCACAGGTGATTGAATTGGCAAGTGCGTTGCTGCTGTTTGCCGCTTTATTTCAGATTGTCGATGCCACACAAACCATTGCTTCGGGTGCCTTGCGTGGTTATAAAATCACCACCATTCCGATGGTCATTCATGCGGTTTCATTTTGGGGCGTGGGATTGGGCATGGGTGTGTGGTTTGGCTTATATCTGCCCCCAATAGCTTCACTCGGTCTCGACGGGCCATTGGGCGCGCATGGTTTTTGGTTGGCACTGACCATTAGCCTGACTGTTGCCGCCATTTTATTAGTGTCTTACTTAAACCATATCAGTCGCCAGCGCTTACACCGCCAGCGTCACACCACTGCCTAGCCATGACGATGTTAACGCCAATTTTTGATGCTGATTTACAGCCTTACAACAGCTTTGGTTTTGCCTCACGGGCAGAGCGCTTATTCACCCTCACGCAAGCGGAACAACTACCTGCCTTGGTTGCCGATCATGGCTTTCGTCACGGCCCACGTTGGATTTTAGGTGGAGGCAGTAATGTATTACTTCCTCCCTATTTGGCCGGTACCGTTGTGCTGATGTCTGTCAAAGGCATTGCCTTACTCAGCGAAGACGATCAACAGGTGAAGATCCGCGTTGCGGCGGGAGAAAATTGGCATGAGTTTGTGCAATTTTGTCTGGCTCAAGGATGGTATGGCCTTGAAAACCTCAGCCTGATTCCGGGTACCGTCGGTGCAGCACCGATACAGAATATTGGCGCGTATGGAGTGGAAGTTGGGCAATGGATTGAGACAGTCGAATTTATCGACTTAGAGAGCGGACAAACTCACCGTTTATCGGCGGCGGCATGTCAGTTTGCCTACCGCGACAGCATATTTAAACGGCAATGGCGACACCGCGCGTTGATTACCGCAGTCGAGTTTCAACTGTCTAAACACGCCCAACCACGCTATGACTACGGCGATCTCAAACTCGTGCTACAACAGTGGGACACCATCACACCACAGGCCGTTGCACAGGCAGTCATGACTGTTCGCCAAAGTAAGCTACCCGACCCAAAACAGTTAGGCAATGCCGGTAGTTTCTTTAAAAACCCACTGGTAGATGATGCAACGTTACAGCGTTTAATAGCCCAACACCCTACCCTCGCCCACCACGGTAACAAACTGGCCGCAGGTTGGTTAATTGATCGGGCTGGTTTGAAAGGCTATCGGCAAGGGCCAGTCGGGGTGCATGGAAAACAAGCGTTGGTGTTGGTCAATTACGGCGGAGGCAGCGCAGCGGACATAATGGCGCTGGCCGAGCATGTGCAGCACACCGTCGCTACATGCTATGGCGTGCTGTTAGAACGTGAACCGGATGTGATGGGCAATTCGGTTTAAGGCAAGACTTTGCTACGGAAACTGTCGTGACAGGATTTACAGCTTTGCGCCACTTCACCATAGCGTGCCCGTAGGGTTGCTAAATCGGCTTGGGCGGTGGTGGCTTGGTGCAAAGCTTTTACACGCGAAGAAAATAGCTGTTGTTCTGCCTGAAAATCAGCCGCTTGGGTCCAAATCTCGGCTTTTGCACGGGTTTTACCGCGATCGGAACCGGGAGGGAAGTATTGCCACGGGGTGTTGTGGCTATTGAGCAGCGCCAACGCATGTTGTTGGAAAGGCTGTGCTTGATAGGGCTTTGCCCCACGAATCATCATCCCCATCGGTTCGAACGCCCGCAGGATTTTTTTAAATTCAGCTTGCCGCGTCGCCACCGGATCGTTAGCCCAAGTTAAAGGGGCCAATAAGGTACTCGTCAGCAACACCACTACCGTTTTTTTCCACATGACAAACTATCCTGAATAAACAACAACGGCCCTTAAACAAAGTTAAGAGCCGTCGTAAGACATTGAATGGCCATTGTTTAAGGCAATGGCAGCATTCGATTATACCGTGTCGCGGAAGTTCCGGCGTTGGCCACCACCGCCACCAAAGCTACGTGGTGCACGGCTATCGTGGCCTTGACGCTGACCACCACCATTGCTGGAGAAACGACCACCTTCGCTACGATGGCTGCTGCCTTCGTTGCGATGACCGTGCGCTTCGCGATGGCCAGAGAAACCACTGCGGTTGCCGCCGTTACCAAAACCGCCGTGATGTTGACCATCAAAACCAGCGCGTGGTTGACCATCGAAACCGCCACGGCCTTGACCGTATTCACGACGGCCACTGTTGTTGCCGTCTTCGGTACGACGAGCACCGCCGCCAAAACTACGTTCTTGACCAAAGTTGCGTTCGGTTGTGTTGCGTTCACCGCTATAGCTACGGCCTTCGCCACGTGGCGTACGGGCAACATCACCAGCAAAGCCTTGGCTATCGCGTGAACGTTTCCAGTCACCATCACCACCGCGTGGAGCGCGATCTTGGCCACCCGAGAAACCACGGCTTTGACCTTTGCTAAAGCCACTGCCTTGACGCTTACCAAAACCACCACCGCCACCACCTGGTTTACCACCGCGACCAGCGGCAGCAGGGGCAGGACGGAAACGGGCTTCTAAGCCGTTGACTTGCAATTCTTCTAAGCGTTGGCCAATGAAACGCTCGATGCGTTTTAATGGACCGACATCGATACGACCCACTAAGGAAATCGCGACGCCTTTCGCACCAGCACGACCAGTACGACCAATGCGGTGAACGTAATCTTCAGCAAATTTTGGCAAATCGAAGTTAAAGACATGGCTGATACCCGCAATATCCAAACCACGCGCTGCCACATCGGTAGCAACTAAGATATCGCAGTGGCCACGTTTTAAGCTGTCAACAGTACGTTGACGGTCACGTTGGCGCATATCACCATGCAATGCCGCTGCACGGATACCGCTGGCGTCTAATTCATTCGCCAGTTGGTCACAATCGCGTTTTGTTGCGGTGAAAATAATTGCCTGACGCACTTCATCGCTTTGCAAGAAGTGGTCTAACAATTTGCGTTTGTGTTCCAAACCGTCGGTGTAGCACAGTTTTTGTTCGATGTTTTCGTGGCGTTCAGTGCGCGCAGCAATTTCAATCGTGGCAGGATCGCGCAGCAAGTGAGCAGCGAAATCGTTCACGGTGTTGTTCATGGTGGCAGTAAAGAACACCGTTTGGCGTTCTTTTGGCAGTTGTTCTGCAATCGCCAACACGTCATCAGAGAAGCCCATATCTAACATACGGTCGGCTTCGTCGAGGACAAATGTATCTAAGCGGCGGAAGTCAACCACACGCGCTTCGATCAAATCCAACAAGCGACCAGGGGTTGCGACCAACACTTCTACTGGACGCGACAAAGCTTCACGCTGAGCACGGAAAGGCATCCCACCCGTGACACACAGGGTGAAAACACGGCTCATTTCACGAGAGAACATGCGGGAGGCGTCAGAGACCTGCTGCGCCAATTCGCGAGTTGGTGTCAACACCAAAATACGAGGGCCACGGCCTTGACCACGCACGTTTTCGCTTAAGCGATGCAGCGCAGGCAACATAAAGGCAGCCGTTTTACCGGTACCGGTTTGTGCCGATGCAATCAAGTCTTTACCTTGCAACAGGTAAGGAATCGCTTGAACTTGAATAGGCGTTGGTGTTGTCAGGTTATTTTTGGTCAGAGCAGCAACAATACGTGCTTCAAGACCCAATTCGGTAAAAGAAGGTACAGCGGTATCAGCTTGGGAGGAGGCAATAGTTTCTACGGTCGAAAAATCGGACACAAGATTTCCTTAAAAGGGCAATAAGTCAAGTGGGCGCCCAGCGCCAAGCACGGCGTCATGCTGAACTTAGACAATACGGTAAGCGCACTCGAACATAACGTGGAGTGACAGCTAATAAACCGGAGGGTCGTCTACAGGTTCCAAAAGACGGTCGGCAAATACATCGATGCCAACCAAAGTGCCGAATCAAGAGAAAATCGACGGGGGGCCAGATATCGATGAAGCGTTGCAATAACGCAAGCTGAGCAAAACGAACGCGCATTATTAACGAATCTCGGACAAAAGGCAAATAGAAAATATCATTAGGACACATATTTATTTTTGTTTTGCAATTGTTTTACCAATTTCTGGGGAAAAAGCCGCTGCCATTTTTCAAGTAGAAAAGGCAAATTCTGCGTTGAGCACATGGGACATCGAGTCTAGACAGACCGCATCACCATCCCCCTCGGCAAATGCAACTTTATCTTGGCAGATCTGACCAATACAATTGACGGTCTTTTGTCTTTATCTTTGAGTCTCTGCCACATGGTCAACGCTGCTACGGTTTTTAACCTGCACCAACCCTTTCCACCTGCCGGTGATCAACCTCAAGCGATTGCACAACTCTATGCTGGTTTGCAGCAGGGCTTGGCGTATCAAACCCTGCTTGGTGTCACGGGATCAGGCAAAACCTACACCATGGCCAATGTGATTGCACAGACTGGGCGGCCGGCGTTGGTGATGGCGCCCAACAAAACGCTGGCAGCACAGCTCTACGCAGAAATGCGCGAA
The DNA here is from genome assembly GCF_055136605.1 of Aquaspirillum sp. Classification (NCBI taxonomy): domain Bacteria; kingdom Pseudomonadati; phylum Pseudomonadota; class Betaproteobacteria; order Neisseriales; family Aquaspirillaceae; genus Aquaspirillum; species Aquaspirillum sp. The sequence continues at coordinate 13,241 of NZ_JBSQVP010000015.1, forward strand.
TTTTTCCCTAACAATGCGGTGGAGTATTTCGTTAGCTACTACGACTACTATCAACCTGAGGCTTACGTCCCCAGTCGGGATTTGTTTATTGAAAAAGATTCACAAATCAACGAACACATCGAACAAATGCGGCTGTCGGCCACCAAATCCTTGTTGGAACGGCGCGATGTCGTCATTGTGGCCACAGTCAGTGCCATCTATGGCATCGGCGACCCCAGCGACTACCACCAGATGATTTTGTATCTACGGGAACAAGAAAGTCACAGTCGCCAAAGTATCATCAGCCGCCTCACCACCATGCAATATGAACGTAACGACAGCGATTTCAGCCGTGGCTCGTTCCGCGTGCGTGGCGACATTATTGATATTTTTCCGGCAGAACATGCTGAATTGGCCGTTCGAATTTCGCTGTTCGATGAAGAAGTCGAAAGTCTTCATCTATTCGATCCCCTCACTGGCCATATTAAACAACGAGTGAGCCGTTTTACTGTCTTCCCCTCAAGCCACTATGTCACACCACGCGACACAGTGTTACGCGCTTGTGAAGCGATCAAACTCGAGCTGAATCAACGTCGACGGCAATTTGAACAAGAGGGCAAATTGGTGGAAGCGCAAAGGCTGGAGCAACGAACCCGTTTTGATTTAGAAATGTTGTACGAGATGGGCTTTTGTAAGGGCATTGAAAACTACTCGCGCCATCTTTCCGGCAAGCCGGCTGGCTCGCCGCCACCGACGCTATTTGATTATCTGCCCCCCGATGCCTTGCTATTTCTTGATGAATCCCACGTCACGATTCCACAAATTGGCGGGATGTATCGCGGTGACCGCGCACGGAAAGAAAATTTAGTGGAATATGGCTTTCGCTTGCCCTCGGCGATGGATAACCGCCCATTACGGTTTGAGGAATTTGAAAGTTTGATGCCACAAACCATCTTTGTTTCTGCCACCCCCGGGGTATATGAAAATGAGCACAGCGGCCAAGTGGTCGAACAATTAGTGCGGCCAACCGGCCTTATCGACCCAGAAGTGATTGTGCGGCCGGTATTAAGTCAAGTGGATGATTTAATGAGTGAAATCACCTTACGTGTTCAACAAGGTGAGCGCGTGTTAGTAACCACTTTGACTAAGCGAATGGCAGAACAGCTCACCGACTATTACAGCGAACACGGCATTAAAGTGCGCTATCTCCACTCGGATATTGATACGGTAGAACGGGTTGAGATTATTCGAGACCTGCGGCTTGGGGTATTTGATGTCTTAGTTGGGATTAACTTATTGCGTGAGGGTTTGGATATCCCCGAAGTCAGTCTGGTCGCGATTTTAGATGCAGATAAAGAAGGTTTTTTACGCAGTGAACGCTCTTTGATTCAAACCATTGGCCGAGCAGCGCGGCATTTACACGGAACGGCCATCTTATACGCCGACCGCATCACTCCTTCGATGCAAAGAGCGATGGAAGAAACTGCCCGACGCCGCGAAAAGCAACAACAATTCAACATCAAGCATGGCATTGTGGCACGCGGGGTAGCGAAGAAAATCACCGATATGATTGATGGGGTTTACGCCGCCGAACCGGCGGCACGTTTTGAAGCCAATAGCAGTGTCTTAGATGAAAAAACGCTGGCTAAGCGGATTAAAGATACAGAGAAGGCGATGTTAGAAGCGGCACGCGACCTGCGCTTTGAGCAGGCCGCTGAGCTGCGGGATCAACTGCGCCAGCTCAAGGCGCAGTTGTTTCAAGGCGATTAGCGTTTCAGTTTAGCCAATGCCTCGGCCATCGCTTGATTACGCGGCGGGGCGTTGTCTCGTGATGCAGGTTTTGCTGCAGCACGCGCACCCTCGCTGCGGCGATTGCCCCCTTGACGAGCAGTCGCCGTTGTCCCTAGTTCATCGTCTAAGCGCATGGTTAAGGCAATCCGTTTACGCGCCACGTCCACCTCTAACACCTTGACCTTGACCAGTTGCCCTGCCTTGACCACTTTGCGCGGATCGCTGACAAATTGGTGTGATAGCGCGGAAATATGTACCAAACCATCCTGATGCACACCAATATCGACAAAAGCACCGAAGTTAGCCACATTGGTGACCACGCCTTCCAACACCATGCCCACCTGCAAATCGGTCAGCGACTCCACGCCCTCGGCAAACGTCGCGGTCTTAAACTCAGGGCGGGGATCACGTCCGGGTTTCTCTAATTCGCGCAAAATATCGGCTACCGTGGGCACACCAAAACGCTGGTCAGTGAAATCCTGTGGACGCAATGTTTTGAGTAATTGGCTATCGCCAATCACAGTTTGGATATTGCGCTGGACCGTCGCCAAAATTTTTTCGACGACAGGATACGCTTCTGGATGCACTGCCGAAGCATCGAGAGGATTGTCTCCTTGCATAATGCGCAAGAAACCCGCCGCTTGTTCAAACGTTTTTTCACCCAAACGCGGGACATCGAGTAGCTGTTTGCGGCTGCGGAAGGCACCATGTTGATTGCGCCACTGCACAATATTATTCGCCAAGGTGCTATTCAATCCTGATACCCGCGTCAACAGTGGCACCGAAGCCGTATTGACATCCACCCCAACCGAGTTAACACAGTCCTCGACCACGCTATCCAAAGATCGCGCCAAACGCGAAGGATTAACATCATGTTGATACTGGCCAACACCAATCGATTTTGGGTCGATTTTGACCAGTTCAGCTAAGGGATCTTGTAAGCGGCGGGCAATCGATACTGCCCCACGCAAGCTGACATCCAAATCAGGGAATTCTTTCGCCGCTAATTCACTGGCCGAATACACCGAAGCCCCCGCTTCAGACACCATCAATTTATGCAGCTTATAGTCAGTTTGACACTGCGCGACCAACTCAGCAGCCAATTTATCCGTTTCGCGACTGGCCGTGCCGTTACCAATCGCAATCAGTTCGACACGGTGTTTTTTCACCAATGCCGCCAACACTGCCAGCGATTTATCCCATTCTCGACGCGGTTCGTGGGGATAGACAGTTGCCGTTTCCAACAGTTTGCCCGTGCGATCAACCACCGCCACTTTCACGCCAGTCCGAATACCGGGGTCCAGCCCCATCGTGACACGAGGCCCTGCAGGTGCCGCCAACAACACGTCTTGCACGTTACGTGCAAACACTTGAATTGCCTCGGTTTCAGCCTGTTCACGCAAAGTTTGGATCAGTTCCAACTCCAACGACAAAAACACTTTAGCGCGCCAGCATAGGCGAACCGTATCAAGTAACCAACGGTCGGCTGGGCGGCCTTGGTCACTGATGGCAAAGTGCTGGGCTATTCTTTGTTCGTAATAGCTGCGCTCAGTCACCGGTGTGTCTTCTGGTTGATACTGCACCGCAAGGGTGAGTACCCCTTCATTGCGTCCACGCAACATCGCCAGTACGCGATGCGAAGGAAGGGTTTTAAGTGTTTCTTGATATTGGAAGTAGTCAGCAAATTTAGCCCCGTCTTGTGCCTTACCTTCGACACAACGCGCCACCAAGACGGCATGCTGCCATAGATGTTGGCGAAACTCACCCAGTAACTCGGCATTTTCGGCAAAACGCTCAATCAAAATTGCACGCGCACCATCGAGTGCAGCTTTTGCATCAGCCACTCCTTTATCAACGGCAATAAAGGGCTGTGCCGCTTGTTCTGGTGATTGTGAAGGATCGTCTAACAGAGACTCTGCCAATGGTGCCAACCCTGCCTCACGCGCGATCTGTGCTTTGGTGCGGCGTTTGGGCTTATAGGGGAGATATAGGTCTTCTAACGTCGTTTTGTTTTCCGCCGCATATAAAGCAGCTTCCAACGCAGGTGTCAGTTTTTCTTGTTCACGAATGCTGTTGAGGATGGTCTCGCGGCGGTCATCCAGCTCGCGCAAGTATTGCAAACGCTCTGCCAATTCACGCAACTGGGTATCATCTAGTCCCCCAGTGGCTTCTTTACGATAACGCGCAATAAAGGGAACCGTGGCCCCTTCATCCAATAAACCAACGGCAGCAACGACTTGGGCCTCACGAACATTGAGTTCGGAGGCCAAACGATGAGTCACACTAGGCAGCATAATCATTTCAAAAAAGGCCGCCGCCTCAGCGCGTAGCTAATAACGGGGCTTGGGCAGAAGACAACAAGCCTTGGAGTTCGGCTCGTAATTGGGCAGGACTCAGACCATCGCGTTCACGCAGGCGACGGCGCAGGCCATTGAGGGTGTATTCCTCATCGACTAACAAGGTACGCAAACGGCGTGCAATCAACACTTCATGATGTTGATAATAGCGACGTTGTGCCATGCTGCGACGAGGTTGTAGGGGCAGGAAAACGCTTTCCCACTCTCGTAATTGTTCAACACTTACCCCTGCTAACTGCGCCACTTCACCGACCGTGAAGTAGCGCTTGGCAGGAATAGGCGGCATCTTAGCCACGGGCTGCGCCATGATGATCCTCTACCATTCCCTTGAGTTTTTGGCTGGCATGGAAAGTCACCACCCGACGGGCAGTGATTGGAATTTCTTCGCCAGTTTTTGGATTACGGCCTGGACGCTGTGGTTTATCACGCAATTGGAAATTACCAAAACCTGATAATTTGACCGATTGTCCCTCTTCAAGCGCCAGTCGGATTTCTTCGAAAAACGACTCTACCATATCCTTAGCATCACGCTTATTCAAGCCAACTTTATCAAATAACAAATCCGAGAGTTCCGCTTTAGTCAGCGTCATAACAATCCTCAATACAATGGTAAAAATATACCCCACCACCGGTATGATTTGACATACCGGTGCCTGAATCAATTTAGGCAGGGGACATTACAGACGGAGCTGAGCGGCATGGCTGTTTGCTGCAGCCGCGATCAAATCTTGCATCACAGAATCTACTTCTGCATCTGTGAGCGTGCGGGCAGTATCCTGCATTAACACCTTGAAAGCAAGACTCTTTTTCCCTTCTTCCACGCCTTTACCACGATAGACATCGAACAAAGCAATCTCTGTCACCAAGTGGGATGCTGCAGCGCGCAATGTGGTTGCCAAAGCATCAACTTCTAGCGTATCTGCCACCACCAAAGCCAAATCACGACGTACTGCAGGGAAGCGCGACACGGCTTGGGCTTGGATGGTGTGTCGTGCTAACAGCGGCTGTAAATCAAGTTCAAAGTAGATAGGCGCTGCCACTAAATCGTATTTCTGTACCCATTGCGGATGCAGCTCACCCAAAATGCCGACCACTTTGCCGTCCAGCAACACCTCAGCACAACGACCCGGATGGAGGGCTGGATGGGCTGCGCGGCGGAAAGTCAGCTGTCGTGGTGAGAACAAGACTTCGATATCCGCTTTGACATCAAAGAAATCGACTTTTTCTGCTTGATAAGACCACTGCTCGGCAAAGCGAGTGCCATACGCCAAGCCTGCCAATTTTTCGGGTTGTTCGACTTCACCAGTGGCCGTTTTGAGAAAAACACGCGCCATCTCAAATACACGAACTCGGTTTTGTTTGCGTTTGAGATTGTGGCTTAAGGTATCGAGTAAGCCACCTAACAAGGTCGAGCGCATTACGCTCATCTGGCTAGCAATCGGGTTGATCAGACGAATCGGTGTCGTATTGGCAGCAAAATCGTTTTCCCACTGCTCATCAACAAAAGCGTAGGTCACCACTTCTTGATAATCGCGCTGCACCAATACTCGGCGCAATTCCGCCCGTGGAGTCTGCTGTTCCGGCAATGGCAACATTGCCAGACGGCCACGAATATTGTCAGCGGGGATGGCATCATAGCCATACACACGGGCGATTTCTTCGATGAAATCTTCCTCAATCGCCAAATCAAAACGTGCTGCTGGTGGAGTGATGATAAAACTATCGGCCTGCTGTTCAAACGGCAAACCTAAGCGGGCAAAAATTGCTGCCATTTCAGTTGCAGTCAACGACATGCCTAACACACGGTTCACACGGTCAACTCGCACAGCCACGGGCTTGCGGGCAGGCAATTCCGTCACTTGTTCCACCACTGGCCCTGCCACGCCACCGCAAATGTCAATGATTAAAGCCGTCGCCCGTTCCATCGCCTCAGCTTGTAGCGTGAAGTCAACGCCACGCTCATAGCGGAAGGAAGCATCCGAGCTAAAACCTAATCGACGAGCACGGCCAGCAATGGCTTCTGGTGCAAAGAACGCCGATTCGAGAAACACAGCCGTCGTGTTGTCATCTACTTCACTATTTGCCCCACCCATCACACCTGCTAATGCCACCGGTCCAGTTTGGTCGGTAATCAACAGCATGTCAGCATCAAGAGCAATTTCTTTACCATTCAGCAACGTCATCCGTTCACCAACCTGTGGCAGACGTACCTCGATATCTCCCTGCAGTTTGTTGTGATCGAAGGCGTGTAAAGGCTGCCCCAACTCGAGTAGCACAAAATTGGTGACATCCACAATCGCGGAAATTGAACGCACACCAGCACGTTCAAGGCGTTGCTTCATCCATGCTGGCGTTGACGCTTGGGCATTAACTTGTTCAATCACGCGGCCGAGGTAACGACCGCACGCCGCCCCCGCTGACAATTTCACCCCACGTTGACTGGTGATCGTCACCGGAGCAGGGGAAACAGTAGGTGCCTGCAATGGGGAAGCAGTCAGGGCTGCCACTTCACGAGCAATGCCACGAATACTTAAACAATCGGCACGGTTTGGGGTGATTTTCAGTTCAATAACGGTGTCGTCTAATGCCAAGTAATCGCGCAAATTGACTCCAACTGGCGCATCTTGCGGCAATAACAATAAGCCATCGACACCGTCGGGAATACCCAATTCTTGGCCAGAACATAACATGCCATTTGATGCCACACCGCGCATTTTAGTGGCTTTGATTTTGAAATCACCCGGCAAAAGGGCGCCCAGAGTTGCACAAGGGACTTTTGCCCCTTCGCTGACATTGGGTGCACCACACACAATTTGTTGCAACTCGCCGGTGCCAATGTCGACTTCACACACACGCAGACGGTCGGCATTTTCGTGCTTACGCACAGATTTCACTTCCGCTACCACCACGCCAGAAAAAGCGGGAGCCGCTGTAGTGTGTGATTCAACCTCTAACCCTGCCATGGTCAACAAATGACCCAATGCCTCGCTCGCCAAGTTGGGGTTGACCCACTCACGCAACCATTGTTCTGAGAATTTCATATTATCGTCCTTGCTGACCCACGATTATTGGAATTGCTTAAGGAAAGCCAGATCGTTTTCAAAGAATAACCGCAGGTCATTCACGCCATAACGCAACATGGCAAAGCGATCTAGACCGATGCCAAAGGCAAAGCCAGTATATTTTTCAGGGTCGATATTGACGTTACGCAATACATTGGGATGCACCATGCCACAGCCACCCACTTCGAGCCAGCCACGCTCACCCAAGACATCAATCTCTGCAGATGGCTCAGTAAACGGGAAGAAAGAAGGACGGAAACGCACTTGCAGATCATCGCGCTCGAAGAAACGACGCAAGAAATCGGTCATGGTCGCTTTCAAGTCGGCAAAACTGACCCCTTCATCTACCCATAAGCCTTCCATTTGGTGGAACATCGGCGAGTGAGTTGCATCTGAGTCAACACGATAAACCCGACCGGGTGCAATGATTTTAATTGGGGGCTGGTGTTGCAGCATGTAGCGAATTTGGATGGGGGACGTGTGGGTACGCAACACATCGCCACCTTCGACATAGAAGGTATCCGCCATCGCACGAGCAGGATGATTTTCTGGGATATTTAAAGCTTGGAAGTTGTGAAAATCGGTTTCGATTTCTGGCCCATCCGCGACTTCAAAGCCCAAAGAACGAAATAGACTGGTAATGCGTTCTAAGGTCAGGGTCACTGGATGCAGACCGCCCTGACGCAAACCACGGCCAGGTAAGGTGACATCTAAGGCTTCTGCTGCCAGTTGTGCGGCAAGCTGAGCTTCGGCTAGGGCCTCACGACGAGCAGCAATCGCCGCCTCAACTTGTTGTTTGGCTGCGTTAATCGCTTGGCCAGCTTGTTTCTTTTCTTCTGGAGGTAATTTACCTAATTGTTTTAATAATTCGGTAATTTCACCTGATTTGCCGAGATAACGCGCTTTGACCTGCTCAAGGGTCACGACGTCTTGTACCTCATTGAGCGCAGCTAAAGCAGCGGCAAGAAGAGTATCAATAGAACTCATGTTAGATCGCTATCGTCGAGAAAGGAAATAAGAGAAAAACGGAAATTAACAACACTTCACGGCAAAATGCCACCACACTCTAGCGTCAAGCGTTGTTCACGATTAAAACCACACGGGGATAAAAAAAGGGAGGCAAAGCCTCCCTTCTCTGATGCTTTCGATTAAGCTGCGAGGCTGGCTTTGGCTTTTTCAACCAATTGAGCAAACACTGCTTTTTCGAACACAGCCAAATCGGCCAACACTTTACGGTCGATTTCAATTGCAGCTTTTTTCAGGCCGTTCATGAATTTGCTGTATGGCAAACCGCACTCACGTGCAGCTGCGTTAATACGTGCAATCCACAATTGACGGAACTGACGCTTGCGTTGACGACGATCGCGGTAAGCGTATTGACCGGCTTTCATCACCGCCTGTTTGGCGATGCGATAGACGTTTTTACGACGGCCGCGATAGCCTTTGGCTAAAGCAAGAATTTTTTTGTGACGAGCACGGGCGGTAACACCGCGTTTAACGCGAGGCATAAATTAACTCCTTAAGCGTAGGGCAACATAGCACGAACGGAAGCCATATCGCTGGCATGTACCATGGTGGTACCGCGCAACTGGCGTTTGTTCTTCGTGGTTTTCTTGGTCAGAATGTGGCGTTTGAAGGCCATTGAGCGCTTCACACCACCGTTACCCAACACTTTCAGGCGTTTTTTCGCACCCGATTTGGTTTTCATCTTTGGCATGGGAATAATCCTACAACCTATTTTTTTAGATTCGGCACAAGGTGGTCGATGATCGACACTTAGTCACCTTTGCGCCCCGCTTTTGTGCGAGAGATAACCCTTTCTCGCAAAAACCAGAGCGGCAGGTTGCCCTGCCGCACCAGTTAATTCTTACTAGAACGCTGTCAGATTATTTTTTCTTTGGTGCCATGACCATGACCATCTGACGGCCTTCCATTTTGGGGAACTGCTCGACAACGCCGTATTCCGCCAAATCAGCTTCCACCCGTTTTAACAAGGCCAAGCCTAATTCTTGGTGAGCCATCTCACGCCCTCTAAAGCGGAGCGTGATTTTTGCTTTATCACCTTCGTTCAAGAAGCGAGTCAGATTACGCACTTTAACGTTGTAATCACCGTCGTCGGTACCGGGACGGAATTTCACTTCTTTCACTTGAATCTGTTTTTGCTTGAGCTTAGCTTCGTGCTTACGCTTGCTTTCTTGGTATTTAAATTTACCGTAGTCCATGATCCTGACAACAGGCGGCTGGGCATTCGGTGCAATTTCAACCAAATCTAACTCTAACTCTTCTGCTTTCGCAAAAGCCTCACGTAAATTCACGATGCCGAGTGGCTCGCCTTCATTTCCTACCAAACGAACTTCACGGCCAGTAATTTCGCCGTTGATTCGTGGTTCGCGTTCCTGAGCGATGGCAATTCCTCCAAACTTAAATCTTATTGTGCTGCGCGTTTTTGGGCGGTTTCTGCTTTCATGCGTTCGATAAACGCATCTAAAGACATTTGACCTAAATTTTCACCCGAACGGGAACGAACAGCGACCAAGTTGTCTGCTTTTTCTTTGTCACCCACGATTAACTGGTATGGCAACTTTTGCAGACTGTGTTCGCGGATTTTATAGTTAATCTTCTCGTTTCTCAAGTCAAGTTCGACACGCAGCCCTGCCTGACGCAGCTTTTGTGCAACGTCACGGGCATAATCTGCCTGAGCTTCCGAGATATTCGCCACCACCATTTGCAATGGTGCCAGCCACATCGGGAAAGCACCGGCATAGTGTTCAATCAAAATACCTGTGAAACGCTCTAACGAACCAAACAAGGCACGATGTAACATCACTGGTCGTTTTTTCGTATTGTCTTCAGCAACATAGGCAATATCAAAACGCTCTGGCAAGTTCATATCGACCTGCAAGGTGCCGCATTGCCAATCACGACCGATGGCGTCACGCAAAACAAATTCTAGCTTCGGCCCATAGAATGCCCCTTCGCCAGGGAACAACTGATAGGGCATACCCATGCTTTCTAAAGCACCGGCTAATGCGCCTTCTAATTTGTCCCATACTTCATCTGAACCGATGCGATTTTCTGGGCGAGTCGACAGTTTGATAATGACATTATCAAAACCAAAGTCTTTATAGATGTCGAGAATCAGCTTCACAACATCGCGACATTCGCCTTCCATCTGCTCTTCGGTACAGAAAATATGCGCATCATCTTGCGTAAAGTGACGCACACGCAACAGACCATGTAATGCACCAGAAGGTTCGTAGCGATGCACTTTACCAAACTCGGCCATACGCAAAGGCAAATCGCGATAGCTCTTCAAGCCTTGGGCAAACATCGACACCGCACCGGGACAGTTCATCGGCTTGAGCGCATACACTCGCTCATCCTCAGTGGTAGTGGTGTACATGTGGTGATGATAGTTAAACCAGTGGCCGGAGATTTCCCACAAGCTGCGATCCATCATATCGGGGGTATTGACCTCGACATAGCCGGCTTCTTCCTGACGGTCGCGCATGTAGTTAATCAGGCTGTTGAATAAACGCCAGCCTTTAGGATGCCAAAACACTGCACCAGGGGCTTCATCTTGCATGTGGAACAAGTTGAGCTGTTGGCCTAATTTGCGGTGGTCGCGTTTCTCGGCTTCTTCCAGCATGTGCAAATAGGCTTCTAAGTCTTCCTTTTTCGCCCATGCCGTGCCGTAGATACGCTGCAACATTTCATTTTTTGCATCACCGCGCCAGTAGGCACCCGCCACTTTCATCAGCTTAAACACTTTTAAGCGACCGGTGGAAGGCACATGCGGGCCACGACAGAGATCAGTGAACAGCCCTTCGGTGTACAACTTGATTTGTTCGCCTTCAGGAATCGCAGCAATCAACTCACATTTGTAGTGTTCGCCCTGTTCTTTGAAGAAAGCAATCGCTTCATCACGGCTCACCACACGGTGAGAGACGGGAATATCTTGTTTTGCCAATTCCGCCATTTTCTTCTCGATGGCTTCAAGGTCATCTGGCGTAAATGGGCGAGTGTAGGCAAAGTCGTAGTAAAAGCCATTTTCGATCACAGGGCCGATGGTCACTTGTGCTTCAGGAAACAGACTTTTTACGGCAAAGGCTAATAAATGTGCGGTCGAATGGCGGATAACGTCGAGGCCTTCACTGTCTTTGTCTGTGACAATAGCAAGGTCGGCATTCTGTTCAATCAAAAACGAGGTATCAACCAATACCCCATCCACACGACCAGCAAGGGCAGCACGAGCCAAGCCCGCACCAATTGACGCGGCCACCTCAGCAACCGTTACCGGCTGCGCAAAAGAACGGATCGAACCGTCCGGCAAGCGAATATCAGGCATGATGTCTCCAGCGCACCCAGTGCGCGTGTATTCAGGAAATAACCATTCAGAAGAAAACGACAGACGAAAAAAAAGTGCGGCCGGAGCCGCACTTTTTCGAGAATTGCCTCAAATGGCCCAACCATGTCAGTTTATGGGTGGGTGGTGGTAGTTCGCACAGCCATTTGAGTTATCCTTTTTGGAATTTTGGTAGGCGCGATTGGAATCGAACCAACGACCTCCACCATGTCAAGGTGGCGCTCTAACCAACTGAGCTACGCGCCTGTCGTTGAGAGACACGAACTATACAGATGCCGTTTAGGGAACGCAAGCCCTTTTTGAAAAAATTTTCACTTAAGGGGAGTGGGGTATACTTGTCGGCTAATTTTTCAGCAAGCTTGCCCTTGATAACATGCTCAAATTTTCCGTCAAAAAAACCAGCACCGGTGGTGCGCGGCGTGGCACCTTAACCTTAAACCACGGCACAGTCGAAACACCTGTCTTTATGCCAGTCGGTACTTATGGTTCGGTTAAGGCAATGAGCCCAGCCGATTTACACGCCATTGATGCACAAATCATCCTCGGCAATACTTTCCACTTATGGCTACGCCCTGGCCTAGACGTGGTGGAACAGTTTGGTGGATTGCACCGCTTTATTGGCTGGGATAAACCGATTCTGACCGATTCTGGTGGCTTTCAGGTGTTTAGTTTGGGTGAATTGCGAAAAATCACCGAGGAAGGAGTCACCTTTCAATCACCGATCAATGGTGACAAATTATTCCTATCGCCAGAAAAGTCGATGGCGATTCAAAAAAGCCTTAACTCAGACATCGTGATGATTTTTGATGAGTGCACCCCAGGCCAAGTCGATCATCAACGTGCCGCTGAATCGATGCGTTTATCGCTACGCTGGGCAAAACGCTCCCGTACTGCCTTTGATGAACAAGAAAACCCGAATGCCCTGTTTGGTATTATTCAGGGTAACCTTTACACCGACCTACGCCGTGAATCATTGGCAGGGTTGATGGAAATTGGGTTTGATGGTTATGCGATTGGAGGGTTGTCAGTCGGTGAGCCTAAACCCGAGATGTACCGCATGTTGACAGAAATGAAAGACATGATGCCAGCAGACAAACCCCATTATCTGATGGGAGTCGGCACACCAGAAGATCTCGTGTATGGCGTATCACAGGGCATCGATATGTTTGATTGTGTGATGCCCACTCGTAATGCCCGCAATGGTTGGCTATTTACCCGTTTTGGTGATCTGAAAATTCGCAATGCCCGCCACAAAAACGATGAACGTCCGCTTGATGAGAGTTGTGATTGTTATACCTGCCGCCATTTCAGCCGCGCCTACTTACATCATCTGCACCGTGCCGGTGAGATTTTGGGCGCACACTTAAACACAGTGCACAACTTACATTACTATCAACAGCTGATGAAAGAGATGCGGAATGCAATTGAGGAAGACCGCTTTGACCACTTTGTGACCGAGTTTCATCACAACCGTGCCCGTGGGACAGAATAAGTCATCCATTGCAAGCCGATAGATTTTCCAAAACAATCACCGTTACAATTCTTGTTTAATTTGCATTTTTCCCTCAAGGAGCATTGAGTCTCATGTTGTTCATTACCCCTGCTTACGCTAACGCTGCTGCCCCTGCTGGTATCGATTTCATGCAATTTTTGCCGATGATCGGTATTTTTATCTTGTTCTGGTTCTTATTGGTGCGGCCACAACAGAAAAAGGTAAAAGAACATAAAGCCATGCTCGAAGCGCTGCAAAAAAATGATGAAGTTGTCACCCAAGCCGGTATTGTGGGTCGTATCATCAAGCTGGAAGAACAAAATGTCAGCTTGGAAATCGCCTCTAACGTCACCATTCAAGTGCGCCGTGACGCGATTGGGATGAAACTGGAAAAAGGCAGTTTCAAACCTCAATAAGGGTTTATGAGCTTGTAACGTGTTTCTTTCGAGACAAGCTCATCCTTCGGGCCTGCCATGTTTTCATCATGGCAGGCTTCATTTCTCTTAATCTGGCGCTCGTCTCATGAATCGATATCCCCTCTGGAAATACTTGGTCATTGCAGTGACCTTATTGCTCAGTGCGGTTTACACTTTGCCCAACTTCTACGGTGAAACGCCTGCCGTCCAGGTTTCTAGCACTCGGCAAGCCCTGCCCGTTGATACCAATCTTATGCAACGGATTGAGAAACGACTGGCCAATGAAAAAATTCAGGCTAATGGTATTTTCCTTGACGGGAATAGCCTGAAAATTCGGTTAAATGATACCGATACCCAAATCAAAGTCCGCGATTTAGTGCAACAGGAAATCGGCGATAACTATATTGTGGCGCTTAATTTATTGGCGGCTTCCCCAACATGGTTAACCCAGCTCAAAGCTCACCCAATGTTCCTCGGTTTGGATCTGCGCGGTGGTGTTCACTTCTTATTAGAAGTGGATATGAATGCAGCAGTGGATAAAACCTTAGAACGCTACGCAGGTGATGTGAGACGCGAATTGCGAGCGCAAAAAATTCGTTATGGCAGTTTGAAACGCAATCGCGACAATATTGAAATTTCTATGCGTGATGAGGCTGAACTGCAAAAAGTTGAAGCACTCGTCCGCGACAAGCTGCCCAATCTTTCACTGAAAGCGGATGACAGCAGCCGCATACTGCGACTGAGTTTGACAGATGCAGAAATGATCAAAATTCAAGGAGATGCCATCCGTCAAAACATCACAACATTACACAACCGCGTCAATGAATTGGGTGTGGCGGAACCCGTGATTCAACAATCTGGTGCAAATCGGATTGTGGTTCAGTTACCTGGGGTACAAGACACGGCAAAAGCCAAAGATATTTTAGGCCGTACCGCCACCCTAGAAGTACGCATGGTGGAAGATGATCCAAGCAAATTGGCTGAGGCCCTGTCTGGTATTGTCCCAGCAGGTTATGAGCTATTGGATGAATTGAGTGCACAGGGTTCACAAAAAATTCTGGTCAAACGAGAAGTCGAACTCACTGGCGACAATATCAATGATGCACAACCCGGGTTTGATGAAAATGGCACGGCTGCCGTTCATATCAACCTCGATTCCACCGGTGCAAGCATTTTCCGCCAAGTCACAGCGGATAACATTGGCAAACGCATGGCAATGGTGTTGATTGAAAAAGGGAAAGGCGAAGTCGTCACAGCACCCGTTATTCGTAGCGAAATTGGTGGTGGTCGCGTGCAAATTTCTGGCTCAATGAACGCTGCAGAAGCCAGTGATATTGCTTTATTACTCCGTGCCGGCTCACTTGCCGCGCCAATGAACATTATCGAGGAACGCACGGTAGGCCCTTCTTTAGGTAAGGAAAACATCGAGAAAGGCTTTAACTCAACCTTATACGGTTTTGCTGCTGTGGCCTTGTTCATGGCGATCTACTACCGTGTTTTCGGGATGATTTCAGTCATTGCATTGGCATGTAATGTGTTAATGCTGGTTGCTTTGCTGTCAATGCTGCAAGCCACACTCACACTGCCCGGTATTGCTGCCATCGCCTTGACATTAGGGATGGCGATTGATGCTAACGTGTTGATTAACGAGCGGGTACGAGAAGAAGTGCAAAATGGTGTCCCTCCACAATCAGCAATCAAAGCTGGTTATGAACATGCATGGGCGACGATTCTCGATTCGAACATCACCACGCTGATTGCGGGTTTGGCACTATTGATTTTCGGCTCAGGCCCCGTTCGTGGCTTTGCAGTGGTGCATTGTCTTGGCATTTTAACCTCGGTGTTCTCTGCTGTTTTGGTATCTCGCGGCATTGTGAACTTGGTCTATGGTGGTCGCCGTATCAACAAATTATCGGTTTAGGTTTTTTGACCTAGGTTGAGGAGTCGACGTGGAATTATTCAGTTTTAAAAAAGACATTCCGTTTATGAGCTATGGCAAGCTCACGACGGCAATCTCTTTATTGACCTTTATATTGGCTGTGGTTTTTTTGCTCTGGAAAGGACTTAACCTTTCGGTTGAATTTACCGGCGGCACGGTGATGGAGGTGCAATATCAACAAGCGGCGAACCTAGAGACCATTCGCGAGCAAGTGGCCAAAGTATCACAAGGTGAGCCAACGGTACAAAGCCTCGGCACCACGCGTGATGTGTTAATTCGTTTGCAAAATCAGAATGATAAAAGCTCTGCTCAGTTGTCGAATGAGGTTTTAGCAGCACTCAAAGCCAATGGTAGCCAAGTCGAATTACGAAAAGTGGAATTTGTTGGGCCGCAGGTGGGCGAGGAATTACTCACCCACGGCTTAACGGCCCTCAGCTTAGTGATTGTCGGCATCATGGCCTACTTAGCCATCCGCTTTGAATGGCGGTTTGCGGTATCGGCAATTATTGCCAACCTGCATGATGTGATCATCATTCTGGGATGTTTTGCTGCTTTTCAATGGGAGTTTTCGTTAACCGTGTTAGCCGCTGTGCTAGCGGTGCTAGGCTATTCGGTGAATGAGTCGGTCGTGGTGTTTGACCGTATTCGTGAGAACTTCCGTAAACCCAGTATGCGCGGTCGTAGCGTGGCAGAAATTATCGACAATGCCATCACAGCCACCATGAGCCGGACGATTATCACCCACGGTTCAACCGAAATGATGGTATTAGCGATGTTGTTGTTTGGCGGCCCTAGCCTACACTACTTTGCAGTGGCGCTGACCATTGGCATCGTGTTTGGTATCTATTCTTCTGTTTTAGTGGCCAGCCCGCTATTAATGTTTTTAGGCGTTTCTCGTGAGAATCTCATTAAGCCGCCAAAACCAAAAGAAGAAGCTGTAGTGTAAATTACAGTGCTATTTCATTTTGCCTTAAGCCCGCCAGCTGCTTTTTACAGTATGCTGGCGGTTGTTTTTTGATCTGGGGTTAAGTATGGATTTCGTATGGTTTTTGGTTGATTTCATCCTTCATATCGACCGCCACTTAGCAGAGTTAGCCAGTCAATATGGGCCTTGGCTGTTTTTAATTTTATTTTTGATTATTTTTTGTGAAACAGGTTTAGTGGTTACCCCATTCCTACCGGGAGATTCACTGTTATTTGTCACAGGTGCCATTGCTGCGACAGGGGCTTTTGACATTCATTTGATGGTAGCCACCCTGCTGATTGCTGCGATTTTAGGTGACACAGTGAATTATCATATTGGCCAAAAATTAGGCTTAACCGTTTTTGATCGACCAAATTCTCGTATTTTTCGGCGAGAATACTTAGACAAAACTCATGCTTTTTATGAAAAGCATGGCGGAAAAACCATTATTATCGCCCGTTTTGTTCCCATTGTTCGGACTTTTGCGCCATTCGTCGCCGGAGTGGGTAGCATGAGCTATCGCCAATTCCTATCTTATAATGTCATCGGAGCCGTACTCTGGGTATGTGGCTTTGCTTATGCAGGGTATTTATTTGGTAATTTACCTTGGGTAAAACAAAATTTAAGCCTTCTTATTTTCGCCATCATTATTTTATCGATTTTACCCGGCGTCATTGAAATTGTGCGCCATCGTAAATCTGCTGCCTAATTGAAATGCTGTCCTATGCAACCAAAACGTATTCAAACCCTATCATCGCTCTTAATTAGCCAAATTGCTGCAGGGGAAGTGGTTGAGCGCCCTGCTTCTGCCTTAAAAGAAGTCTTAGAAAACAGCTTGGATGCCGGCGCACATAGTCTTGCCATTGAGCTTGTTGAAGGTGGGATGAAGCTGATTCGGGTACAGGATGATGGAATTGGGATTGCAGCAGAGGATTTGCCTTTGGCGCTGCAAAGACATGCCACTTCAAAAATCCACGCTTTAGAAGATTTACAACAAATCAACACCCTCGGCTTTCGGGGTGAGGGTTTGGCTTCGATTGCAGCCGTTTCTCGGTTAACGCTGAGTAGTCGCACCGAGGACAGTGAAATAGGCTGGTTAATTCGCGCAGAGAATGGCGTACTCTCGGAGCCAGAGCCCTGTCCGCGTTCGGTCGGTAGCAGCATCGACATTGCTGATTTATATTTTAATACTCCGGCTAGACGTAAATTTCTGAAAACAGCATCAGCAGAGTTTGCGCAATGTCATGCAGTGGTTGAGCGGTTAGCTTTGGCATGGCCACATTGTGCTTTTTTACTCAAACACAACCAAAAACAGATTGTACGTCTTGGCAGCCATACCCCCGATGAGCGTATCGCCGCGATTGCTGGGGAAGATTTTGCCCAACATGGCATCAAACTCAACACACAAGCCGCCCATCTTAAACTGCAAGGGATATTGGGACATCCCACTTTGCCTCATCGACAACGTGAGGTGCAGTTCTGTTTTGTGAACGGTCGGTTTGTGCGTGACAAAGTATTACAACACGCCCTACGGCAGGCTTATCACGATGTGTTACATCATGAGATTAAGCCGCACTATGTGCTGTTTCTTGAATTGCCTCCCGAAGAGGTTGATGTCAACGTCCATCCCACCAAAACAGAAATTCGCTTTCGTGATAGTCAGGCCATTCATCGTTTTGTATTTCAGGCCGCACATCAAATGCTGTCACAGACCCGTGCTGGCCATCTTGTGACTCAAGCAACATCACCTGTTACGGTGATGCCACCTGCTGCACCATCAACACCTCACCAAGCGGTGACAACCAACAGCACCGAGAGAGCATCTCGACCCACCACATCGTCAAGTTCAACACGGGAAAGCGCTTCATTTGGCACGCCATCTCGTTCTAATTCGACCATATCAGAGCGGAGTCAACACGATGGAGGAAAAGGCCTCACGTTTTATCAAACCTTATTTCAGGGCACACAAGAAGAACCCGTATTACAAGAGCCCAATATAGACAATTTACCAATCATCAACACCCCGACACCTTCTGTTGGGGAATCCGTTGGAGAATCACGCTTTCCTCCACTCGGCTTTGCTATAGGTCAGCTACATGGGGTGTATATTCTGGCGCAAGCGGAAACAGGTTTGGTCATTGTCGATATGCACGCAGCCCATGAGCGGGTTGTGTATGAAAGACTAAAAAACGCTTTTCACCGCGACCGAAATCTACCCAATCAAAGCTTGCTGTTACCGTATAGCTATGCGGCAAGTACAATCGAATGGGTAACAGCGGAACAAGGCCAATCAACGTTAAGCCAATTAGGTTTTACCTTTACGCTTACTGAACCGAATCAAATTGTGCTGCATACCATTCCAGCCGCCTTGGACAAGGCAGATCCCATTCCTTTGTTTAGTGCTACCTTAGCTGAACTTCACGAGTTTGGTAGCAGCCGCGTGATACAGGAACGACTTGATCATCTACTTGCCACCATGGCCTGTCATGGTGCAGTAAGAGCGAATCGCCAACTGAGCTTAACAGAAATGAATGCCTTACTGCGTGATATGGAAGAGACCGAGCGTAGCGGTCAATGTAATCATGGCCGACCCACTTGGCGCACCTTGTCATTACAAGAGCTCGACCAGCTGTTCCTGCGCGGGCGATGAGGAAGGAGGTTGCGGGTCAAGATGCAAACGTAGGAAACGCACCACAGCCTGTGCCTCAGCCGCCATATCAGTAAAACCTTCATGATCGCCTTGACTGACACGCAATTGACCAAGGCCAAATGGAACGGCTTGGTATAAAGCCTGAGCCTCTGACATCGGCACGGTTTGATCTTGTTCTCCATGCAAAATCAGCACCGGACAACGCAATTTATTGATCGAACGGATAGGGGCAATGTTGTCGAACGAGTAGCCAATCACTTTCTGCACATAACGTAAGATATATGTCCCAATCGGTTTCATTGGAATACGTTTACTTGCTAACCAGCGTCGCATCACAATTTCCGGATGTGTAAAGGCAGCCACGCTCACCACTGCGACCACATCACGGCGCCGACTGGCCACCAATAAAGCAGCCCCTGCACCCACCGAGTGGCCAAGCAGCGCTATCGGCTGGTGTTGGCATAGAGCATGTTGTTTTAACCACACAAGACCAGCCTCTATGTCTTCAGCAAAGCGTGGTAGTGAAGAAAAATTGTCATCCTCACTGCGACCATGACAACGCGCTTCTAACAAGAGGACATGAAAACCAGCTTGTTGTAATGGGGTCACCAGAGGCAACATCAACGCTGCATTGCTACCCCAGCCATGCATCACCAACAGTGTCGGGCGCGGTTGATCTGCACAAGGAAGCCACCATGCAAATAATTGTTTCTGATTTTTGCTGGTAATAAAAATAGTCTCTGCTGACAGGCCCAAGGCCATGGGCTCAGTATGATGCGGCACACGAGGTGCACGTAACCCGCGGCGGATCAACCAATGAAACCCTGTCCGTAATGCTAAACCTAAACCCACCCCTGTTATTGTCGCTAACCACATCACCATACCCTTAAAAAAATAACGCCCTCAACAAGTGAGGGCGTTATCTCAGGTGGTCAACAGCGCGAAATTACTTCGCTGCACCGTTGCTCAAACCCCATACATAAGCGGTCAGCAAGTGAATTTTGCCTTCGCCCAAGAATTCATTCCAAGCAGGCATCTGGTTCTTACGACCGTTGGTGATGCCTTCCATGATGACTTTCTCAGTGCTGCCGTACAACCACACATTGTCAGTCAGGTTAGGCGCACCAATCGCTTGGTTACCTTTGCCATCAGGACCGTGACATGCCGCACATACTGCATTGAATGCTTCTTTACCACGAGTAGCGCGCTCGGCATCATGCTTTTTGCCGGACAACGACAACACATAGTTAGCGGTATCACGCACTTTTTCTTCACCAAACGCAGCACCGAAGGCTGGCATTTGACCAATACGACCATTCACTAAAGTTTCGTGAATTTTTTCTGCCGAACCACCATACAGCCAGTCGTTATCAGTCAGATTGGGGAAACCTTTTGCACCGCGAGCATCCGCACCGTGACACTGCATACAGTAGGTTTGGTACAAACGATTACCCATTGCACGCGCCTCAGGATCTTTTGCCAACTCTTCCACGCTCACTTTTAAGTAGCGGTCGTATAAAGGCTGGTATTTTGCTTCAGCTTGTGCGCGCTCTTCCTTGTACTGGCCTACCGAAGTCCAGCCACGGATCCCTTTGAACGTTCCCAAACCTGGATACAACACCAAGTAGGCCACGCCGAAGATCAAGGTGAGGTAGAACATCCACATCCACCATTTCGGCAGAGGGTTGTTGTACTCCTCAAGGTCACCATCCCACACATGACCCATCGTCTCAACTTTTTCACCAGCCTTAACCGTTTTGGCTTTAGCTTGAGTCGTCAACAGTAATGTCAGGCCGACAATACCGATGATGACAATCGCCGAGATCCAGATGCTCCAGAAATCACTTACGAAGTCACTCATTGTTTTGCTCCAAGGGAGCCCGCTGTCTGACCCGATGGTGCCTGCTGTGGACGATCTGAAGCATCATCAGCAAAAGGCAGATGAGAAGCTTCATCAAAGCGCTGCTTAGGCGCTCGGCTGTAAGCCCAGAACACAATCGCCAAGAAACACACAATACCCATCACCGTGACGATGGTACGAATCAGATTAGCGGTATCACCCATGATAATTTTCCGTATTAGCGGGTATTTTTAATAGCCAGACCAAGACCTTGCAGATAGGCAATCATTGCATCCATTTCGGATTTGCCTTCCACTTCGCTCTTAGCGTTAGCGATTTCTTCATCGGTGTAAGGAACGCCCAGAGTACGCAGCGTTTTCATCTTGGCAGCAACGCCATCAGCGTCAGCCAAGTTTTTCTCTAACCAAGGGAAACCGGGCATATTGGACTCGGGCACCACATCACGAGGATTGATCAAGTGCACACGGTGCCATTCATCGGAGTAACGACCACCAACACGGGCCAAGTCTGGACCTGTCCGCTTCGAACCCCATTGGAATGGACGATCGTAAACCGATTCACCTGCAACGGAGTAGTGACCATAACGCTCAGTTTCAGAACGGAAAGGACGGATCATCTGTGAGTGACAGTTGTAGCAACCTTCACGAACATAGATGTCACGACCAGTCAGTTGCAAAGCGGTATAAGGCTTGACCCCTGGTGCTGGCTGAGTGGTTGATTTCTGGAACATCAAGGGCAAAATTTCCACCAACATTGCCACACTGATGACGAGGAAGGTCAGCACGATCAAATAACCGACGCGTTCCTCAATAAGCTTCTGAATTTTTTCCATGAGTGTTAAACCTCGACCTTAAGCGTGAGCGTGAGTGGAGAGAGCCGGAATCTTGGCATCCACAGCACGACCGAGGCCAGCGGTACGCCATACGTTGTAGGCCATCAGGAACATACCAGCCAGATACATAAAGCCACCCAGCAGACGGATAAAGTGGTATGGATAGGTTGCTTTCACCACTTCAGCAAAAGCGTAGGTCAAAGTGCCATCTGGGTTCAGCGCACGCCACATCAGACCTTGCATCACACCAGAGATCCACAACGCAGCGATGTACAACACAACGCCGACAGTTGCCATCCAGAAGTGCGCTTCAATCAGTTTGTTGGAGTACATTTGTTCACGACCGAACAAGCGTGGCACCAAGTAGTAGATAGAACCGATACTGATAAAGCCCACCCAACCCAAAGCACCAGAGTGAACGTGACCCACAGTCCAGTCAGTGTAGTGCGACAAGGCGTTGACGGTTTTGATCGACATCATTGGGCCTTCGAAGGTGGACATACCATAGAAGGACAACGACACAACCAAGAATTTCAACACAGGGTCGGTACGCAGTTTGTGCCATGCGCCAGACAGGGTCATGATACCGTTGATCATACCACCCCAGCTTGGTGCCAACAGAATCAGCGAGAACACCATGCCGATCGATTGGGTCCAGTCAGGCAAAGCGGTGTAATGCAGATGGTGAGGACCCGCCCACATATAGGTGAAGATCAGCGCCCAGAAGTGCACCACCGACAGACGGTAGGAATAAACAGGACGGCCCGCTTGTTTTGGCACAAAGTAGTACATCATGCCCAAGAAAGCTGCGGTCAGGAAGAAACCCACCGCATTGTGGCCGTACCACCATTGCACCATCGCATCCACGGCACCGGCGTAAGCAGAGTAGGATTTGGTGAAGGACACAGGCAAGGCCATGCTATTCACAATGTGCAACAGGGCAACGGCGAGAATAAACGCACCGTAGAACCAGTTAGCCACATAGATGTGCTTCACTTTACGGACAGCAATGGTGCCGAAGAATACGATTGCATACGACACCCAGATCACAGCGATCAAGATATCGATTGGCCATTCCAGCTCGGCATATTCTTTACCCGAGGTAAAGCCGAGTGGCAGGGTTACTGCGGCCAATACAATCACCAGCTGCCAACCCCAGAAGGTAAAGGAAGCCAGCTTTTCAGCGAATAGACGAACTTGAGAAGTTCTTTGAACAACATAGTAAGACGTAGCAAACAGCGCACAGCCACCAAAAGCAAAAATCACCGCATTGGTATGCAGGGGGCGCAGACGGCCAAAGTGAAACCACGGGCCAAAATTCAGCTCGGGCCACACCAACTGGGCGGCGATAATCACGCCAACCAGCATGCCAACAATCCCCCAGACCACGGTCATGATGGCAAATTGGCGCACCACCTTATAATTATAAGTGGATTGCGTTTCCATTTAAGGTTTCTCCAAGGTTACAAACGTAAAATCTTGCGAGGTTGCCGCTCTTAGGCTATTGACGGCACGTCCCTCCGCCACCAGCTTGAAATCTCATCCCAACACCTTATCTAGAGATGACTTTTCTGTCGTTTCAACATCCTGACTTTTGAAATTCGACATTATTACCGGTGGATCACCCTGCCCGACACAGATGCTTTTGTATCGGACCGACATATTGCACCGCGCTATTCTACATCCAGACGGGCTTTGTACCAACGCTACATAGGCTGTGGTAGCTGGATTGTATTGTCATGTCTTGACATCTTATTGACCTACATCAAGCGCATTCGGCCTAACAACGAGCAAATCACATGTTTACTGTTCATTATCAGATCTCGGCACATCCCACCCATGCACAAGCATTGGACGTGGCCATCGCGATTACGCTTCCAGCACCACAAGATATACAGCTCATGCTACCAACATGGATACCAGGTAGTTACCTTATCCGTGAGTTCTCACGGCATCTGCACGCGGTAACTGCCAGTACAGCCAAGGGCCAACCATTATCGTGTGAAAAACTCGACAAACACCGTTGGTGCGTCGCAGCAACGGAAACCCATTTTACCGTACGCTACACCGTTTATGCTTACGATTTATCAGTGCGAGGTGCTTACCGTGACCAACAACGGGTATTTATCAACCCCGCTTGCGTTTGTTTGGCACTAGAAAACGCACCAGATACGGCAATTTCACTGACACTTTCACCCTTTGGCAACCCAGACTGGGCGGTTGCAACTGCACTGCCCGCACAGAATGTCGATTCACAGGGATGGGGATGTTACACAGCGACCGATTATCAGCATTTGATCGATTGTCCCATAGAAATCGGTTCGTTTCAGCGAGTTTGCTTTGATGTTGAGGGGCTTCCCCATGAATTTGTTTTATCGGGTGCAGACCAACGAGTCGATCTCTCTCGTTTAGTCAACGACACGGCAGCGATTTGCCGTGAACAAATTCGTTTTTTTGGTGGAGAAACACCATTTACACGCTATGTCTTTTTGTTACATGTTGGGGATGGCCTGTATGGTGGCTTAGAACACACCTCAAGCACCGCTCTCCTTGCAGATCGTAAAGCCCTACCCCTACCCCTACCCAACCAAGCACAGCCCCATGATGAATATCATGACTTACTCAGCTTGATTAGCCATGAATACTTCCATGCGTGGAATGTCAAAACCATCAAGCCACAGGCTTTCACCCCTTATCAACTACAAGCAGAAAGCTATACCCGTTTATTGTGGGCATTTGAGGGGATTACTTCGTATTACGATGAGCTTTTCGTATTACGTGCAGGGCTGATGTCATTCGAAACCTATTGCAACAAACTGGCCCACAGCATCAGCCACGTTCAACGCCAACCAGGACAACAGCGACAAACACTGGAAGCATCAAGCTTTGACGCATGGATTAAATTTTATCGACCGGATGAAAATACCGCGAATGAAGTCGTCAGTTACTATCAAAAAGGGGCGCTAGCCGCACTGGTACTGGATTTAGCGATTAGACGTCATAGCCAGAATCAAAAGGCTTTAGATGATGTCATGCGCCATCTCTGGCGGCATGTGACAACAACACAACAAGGCTTAGCAGAACACGAATGGGAACAATTGGCCAGTGCCTACCTTGGTTGGGACATTTCACCGCTGTGTGATGTGCTGTTAAGAAGTACACAACCGCTTCCCTTGGCAGCGTATTTGGCTGATGCAGGCATTGATTTAAGTTGGCATGTTGCAGCGCATGACCAAGATAAGGGCAAAGCGATCACCACCGCTACTCCTTTACCCTCTCCAGCAAAATGCAGCGTCAGCTTGGGTGTTCGAACACAAACCGATGTACTAGGGTGCAAATTACACACTGTTTATCAGGGTGGTTCGGCAGCAACGGCAGGCCTTGCAGGTGGTGATATTATTTTAGCAATCAATGGATTACGTGTTAAAGACTTAGACAGTGCCTTAGCCGGCTATCAGGCAGGGGATACAATTTCTGTCCATATTCTACGCCGAGAGTATTTATTGCAATTTGAAATTGTTTTGTCAGATAAGGCACTAGATACTTGTTATTTACAACATCCAGATTTTGCATTGCAGCAAAATATCTGGCCAACTGCCATTCAGTAAAACCAACCCAAACAACAATTTATGTCTTTTTTAAAGATGCCGTCTTATAATAGGCGGCATTGTTTTTTATCTCTCGCTGACCATTATGACTGCAACCCATTCCCCCCCAACCATTCATCTTCGCCGCGATTATCAAGCCTCGCCATTTTTGGTGGACCGTGTCGATCTTACTTTTGATATTCGTGAACAATCAACTCGTGTTCACTCACGGTTGTTAATTAAACGCAATCGTCACGCTATTACACATCATAATCTGGTATTACATGGCTCTGCTTCACTGAATGTTATTCACTTAGATGGTGAAGTTTGGCCAACCGAACGCTATGAACTCAACTCAGTGGAAGAAACATTAACTTTATTTGAGGTGCCCGAGAGTTTTATTCTAGAAATTGAAACTGAGGTATTTCCAGAAAAGAATACCAGTTTAATGGGGCTATATGCCTCTAATGGCAATTTATTTACTCAATGCGAACCAGAAGGTTTCCGCAAAATTACCTATTATCTCGACCGGCCTGATGTGATGGCAAAATTCTCCACCACATTAATTGCTGATAAAACACGCTATCCAGTTTTATTATCAAATGGCAATAAAGTTGGGCAAGGACTTTCTGATAAAAAACGGCATTGGGTCAAGTGGGTTGATCCCTATCGCAAACCCAGCTATCTGTTCGCAGTGGTAGCAGGAAAATTAGCCGTGGTACGCGATGAATATCTCACCCGTTCTGGCCGTAAAGTTGCTCTCGAAATTTATGTCGAAGCCCATGATGTGGATAAAACCCAACATGCCTTGCGTTCACTAAAACGCGCCATGAAATGGGATGAAGATCGCTTTGGCCTTGAGTACGACCTCGATACTTATATGATTGTTGCTGTCAGCGACTTTAATATGGGCGCGATGGAGAACAAGGGCCTCAATGTTTTCAATACAAAATTTGTCCTTGCACGGCAAGACACAGCGACCGATTTTGATTTTGAAGGTGTGGAATCGGTCATTGGTCACGAGTATTTCCATAATTGGACCGGTAATCGTGTGACATGCCGCGATTGGTTTCAGTTATCGCTGAAAGAAGGCCTCACCGTTTTTCGTGATCAAGAATTTACTGCCGATTTATACAGTCGTGCGGTCAAACGGATCGAGGATGTACGACAGCTACGCACAGCACAGTTTCCAGAAGATGCTGGCCCAACCGCCCACCCGATTCGCCCCGATTCGTATATTGAAATGAATAATTTCTACACCATGACAGTATATGAAAAAGGGGCCGAAGTGGTGCGGATGTACCAAACGCTGTTTGGACGAGAGGGATTCCGCAAGGGGTTAGAACTGTATTTCCGCCGCCATGATGGCCATGCCGTGACCTGCGATGATTTTCGTCAAGCGATGGCCGACGCTAATCAATATGACTTAACGCAATTTGAACGGTGGTACGACCAAGCGGGCACCCCCGAAGTCGCCGTGGAAATGTTCTATAACCCCTCGGCACACAGTGTCACTTTGCATATCCGACAGCATTGCCCTCCTACACCCGGTCAAACAGAAAAAGCCCCGTTTCTTATTCCATTAACCCTTGCTTTATTTGATCCAAATGGCCATGCCTATCCTCTGCAGATGTCGGAGGAAAGCGAAGCACAGGGCAATGAGCGGGTGTTAATTCTGCGTGAACGGGAACACAGCTTTACTTTCATTCATATCGATCACCCACCGATTCCATCACTGCTGCGTGATTTCTCAGCACCAGTCAAACTGCATTACCACTACAGCGCACAAGAACTGGCGTTTTTATTTGCCCATGACACCGATGCTTTTAACCGTTGGGAAGCCGGTCAGGTGCTGTTTAGACAAACTATTTTGCAGCAGTTAGACCATCCACAATCGACGCTCAATCTCCCTTCTGTGATTGTTGAAGGGGTACAACGCATTTTACACAGCGAAACCTTAGATCCTGCTTTTAAAGCATTGGCTTTAACACTACCAAGCGAGGTGGAGTTATTTGAAGCTGTGCCGGGTGAAGTTGATCCAGTGGCGCTGGTACACGCTCGGGAAATGGTTAAAGTCGCGCTTGCGCGCAGCCTGCGCCATGAATGGCAAACCACATATCAGCGTTGTCAACGCACCTCGTTCCGCCACGAGGACAATGGATGGCGTAGCTTGAAAAACCTATGTTTGGCTTATCTCAATGCAGTGGATGACCCCATTGCAGTGGAATTGGCACAAGTACAATATCAAAAAGCAGACAATATGACCGATCAAGCAGGGGCGTTGAGTGCCTTGCGTGATCGGCAAGGCACGATACGAGACCATTTATATGAAGATTTTGCTCAACGTTGGCAAAAAGAAGCGTTGGTAATGGATAAATGGTTTGCTCTCCATGCCGCTAGTTTGCGCTCAGATACGCTCAGCCGCACCGAAGCCCTGCTACAACATCCGTGTTTTTCTTTGAAAAATCCGAATAAGGCGCGGGCGGTACTCGGTTCATTTGGCCGCAATTTGCTGCATTTTCATGCAGCGGATGGCAGTGGCTATCGGTTCTTGGCGCAAAAAGTGCTGGAAATCGACCAGTTCAATCCACAGGTGGCATCCCGCTTAGTCAGCTTATTTAACCGCTGGACACGGCTCGAACCCCAACGGCAGCAGTTAATGAAACAGGAACTGACCACAATTGTGCAACAACCGGGTCTGTCACGCGATGTATTCGAGATTGTCTCTAAATCACTCGAAGCCACGCACTAAGTATTAGAACAGGACGTGCTGTTGCTGTGCTGCAGCGCGTTTAACCGGCGCAAAACTCAGCCGGTGAACAGCCGCAATTGGGCCAAATTGTTCTAAGGCGGCTAAATGCGCGGCAGTTGGATAGCCTTTGTGTGCAGCAAATCCATATTGTGGGTAAGCCTCGTCTAACAACAAAAGCTCTGCATCACGCGCTGTTTTTGCCAAAATCGAAGCGGCAGAAATTGCCTTGACTTTGCTGTCCCCTTTGACAATAGCTTCTGCCGCCATTGCTAAGCCACTTGGGATGCGGTTGCCATCGACCAACACTCGTTGTGGTTGTAACGTCAATCCCTCCACCGCCCGCCGCATTGCTAACAAGCTGGCCTGTAAGATATTGAGTTGATCAATTTCTGCCACCGATGCCGAGGCAATACACCATGCTACGGCATGGTGTTTAATCTCGGACGCCAGTTGATCGCGTTTTTTCTCTGATAGCGTTTTTGAATCTGCCAAACCGACAATCGGACAGGGATCAGGCAGAATCACCGCCGCCGCCACCACACTGCCGGCCAACGGCCCACGGCCTGCTTCATCGACACCGGCCACCCACTCGCCTAACCATTCGCTCAACGGTTTCCCTTTTTTTCTTTTCCACCATGCAAAGCGATGGTTTGCAACACAGCTTGAGCAGCTAACAATGCACTATCCGCCCGC